>JAQZAY010000015.1 GCA_029239415.1 Pseudomonas sp.
GCACGGTGCTGTCGGCTTCGACGCAGCGGGCAAGATCCGGGCAACTGACGTGCGCGCCTCGGACGGCTCGATCAGCCTCCACGCCGGCAGCGACATCGCGGCGGTGAATGTACAGTCGGTGAACGGTCCGGTCCGCCTGGACGCGGGTGGCGATCTGCAGGCGCAGGACGTGCAGTCCTCGAATGGCTCGATCGACCTGGTGGCCGGCGGCAAGGTGGCGGCGACCAATGTCCAGGCCGAGGGTGGCCCGGTGCGTATCAATGCCGGCAACGCCATCGAGGCGCAAGGCATCCACGCCAGTGGCGACTCGGTCTCGCTCGACGCCGGCAGCATGATCCTGGCACAGGACCTCCAGGCACAAGGCGGTTCGGTCAACGTCAAGGCCAATGGCGACATCACGGCACGGGGCGTACACGCCTCGGAAGGCTCGGTCGGCCTGATCGCCAACGGCGCAATCACGGCACAGGACGTCACCTCCGCGAACGGCTCGGTCGACATGGACGCCAATGGCGACATCTCGGCGCAGAGCATCGCGGCCTCGAACGGCTCGGTCAGCCTGGACGCCAGCGGCGACATCTCGGCGCAAGGCGTGCAGTCTTCGAACGGCTCGATCGACCTCGACGCCAGCGGCAGCATCACGGCCAATGGCGTGCAGTCCTCGAACGGCTCGATCGGTCTGCATGCCAACGCTGACATCGCGGCGGTGGATGTACAGGCCGTAGAAGGTGCGGTGAACCTCGATACGGCTGCCAGCATCCAGGCACAGGACGTGCGCTCCGTGCGTGGTCCGGTGAACCTCGTGGCCGGTGGCGACATCGCGGCGCTGGGCGTGCGTGCCCTCAACGGCTCGATCGGCCTCGACGCCGGTGGCGACATCCTGGCGCGGGACGTTCAGTCCGAGCAGGGTCCAGCCGTTCTGAAGGCCGCTGGCAGGGTTGCCACCGGCACCGATGGCCTGATCCAGGCCAACGACCTGCGCATCAGCGCTGGCAACGGCGTCGACGTGCGTACCCGTGCCGATGTAGCCACCGTGCAGGTGAGCAATGGCGAGCTGCGCATCGACGAGCAGGGCGACATTCGCCTGGACGACCTGGCGACCGTCAACGGCAACGTGGTGGTCAACGCCGCTGGCCAGGTCGGTGTCGGCAGTGTCCAGGCCGGCAACGGTGCCAACGATGTCCAGCTGTCCGCAGGCAAGGCCATCGTCAAGGCCAGCCAGGCTCAAGCGCTGGTCGGCAATGCCATCGGCCTGAACGCCGGCAGCGGCATCGGCAACGGCGACCTGGGCGCCCTGGCGCTCGACGCCAACCGCCTGAACGCCCATAGCAGCGACGCGGACATCCGTCTCGACGCTGCCCATGGCCTGAGCGTCGACAACCTGGTGGCCAGCAACGGCAACCTCGACCTGCTGGTGCGCCAGGGCGATGCCTTGCTGGGCAACGTCCAGGCCAAGGGCCATGCCGGGGTGAACGCCGCGCAAGGCTCGCTGGTGGACGACGGCAATGCCGACACCCGCCTGGTCGCCGACAGCGCCGTGCTGTCTGCAGCCGGTGGCATCGGCAGCAACGCGGCCCTGCAGACCCAAACCAGGGCGCTGGTCGCCAATGCCGCGAACGGTGCGGTGAACCTCGATGAACTGGACGGCTTCGACAGCCTGACGGTCAACAGCCCTGCCGCCGACGTCACCGTGCGCAGCGCCAGCGGCAACATCGTGGTCAACGACATCCAGGCCGCGGGTCGTACCGTCAGCCTGCAGGCCGCCCGCGGTGCCGTGCGCGATGCCCGTAGCGGCGTCGCCAGCGTCACTGCCGATCGCTTGCTGCTCGACAGCGCCACGGGCGTCGGCCAGGCCGGCAACCTGCTGGACGTGTCCGTGCATGAGCTGAACGCCCAGGGTGGCAATGGCGGCGTGTACGTCAACAACCTGTATGGCGGCACCCTCAAGCTCAGCGACGCCGGCTATGGCACTTCGTTGAAGACCACCGGAGGCGACATCTACCTGAGCACCGCGGGCGACTTGAACGTGGCGCAGAAGGTCAGCAATACCGGGGGCGGCAACATTACCCTCAAGGCAGGGGGTTCGGTTGTCCAGGGCAGCGACATCGCCGCCAGCGGTGCCGGCAACATCAGCGTGGCCAGTGGCGGCAGCATCGCCATGGGCAGTGGTGTGAAGACCTCCTCGGGCAGCGGCACCATTCGCTACGACGCCAAGGGCACCCTGACGCTCGGCCAGATCGAGACCGCTGGCCGTGCGATCTTCGTCGCACCGTCGATCCTCGACAACGCCCCGGGCGTGGCCAACATCAAGGCCTGGGTCGTCGACCTGGACTCCAGGGCGGCCACCACTGGCCTGGTCCGCGAGCTGGTCGGTGAAACCGCCGACGCGGCGCTGATCCGCCTGGACTACCGCCCTATCGGTGGCAGCCTGCTGGAAAGCCGTCGCTTCATGGATGAGCTGTTGAACCCGGTTGCCACGTCGCAACATGTCAGCCTGGCCTCCAGCCTGATGGACATGAGCCGCGGTAGCGAGCAGATGTTCAAGTCCAACAGCGGCCTGATGACCGACAGCAAAGGCGGCTCGCTGGTCGAGCAGGAGTGATGCAACACCCCGCCGGCCTCGGCCGGCGGGCTTCAACCAAGCTTTAGTTCGAACCCTGCCGGAGAGACTGTCTGGCAGGGTTTTTTTTGCCCAGGCGATCAGCACAGAGATCTCCTGGTGCATGGCAACCCCTGCGGGAGATTCGACCTTAGTGGGTACGGCTTGAAGGATTCAGTGAATTTCCGTGAGACCCAGATGTCGTAATGATATCGCTTTCCGAGCGCCTGTCTCCTCACGCCAGATTCCCGCATGAACGACCCGATCCAAGCCCAGCACAACCCTGCCATCCTGCTTGTCGAGGATGAGCCTGCCATCCGCGAACTGTTGACCTTTGCCCTGGAGGACATGGGGGCGATGGTCAAGGCCGTCGCCACTGCCGACGAAGGGTTGGCGATACTGCAGGAGCACCCCTGGGCGCTGCTGTTGACCGACGTGCAGACACCCGGCAGGCTCGATGGATTGCAACTGGCGTGGGCCGCGCGCGAAAGGCTCCCGCACGTGCGCATTGTCGTCATGAGTGGCTATCATGAGCGCATGGCCGCACCGCTGCCCGAGGACGCCGTGTTCCTTGCCAAGCCCTGGTCAATCGACGCGTTCTATACCACGATCAACGCACAGCTCGGATGCTACGCCTCACTTCAGCCAGCGGCCTGACCCGCTTGCGCCCTGCCGGCTGCCCCATGCCTGCCGAAGCGCCGTGAGCAGCGGCCTCAGCGCTTGTCCTTCTTCAAGGCCTTCAAGCGTGCCCTGGCCTTGTGCACGACTTCCATGCGTTCGGACTTCTTCATCTTCTTCCACTTGCGGATGTCATCCTTGCTGCGCCCGCAACCCACGCAGACGTCATCGCGGATCTTGCATTTGGACGTGCAGGGGTTTTCTACCTCTTTGGACAAAGCACAGCCCTCGGTCGTGTGATTCGCACCCGCCCGAGGATCACTTGCACTTGGCCAGCACGACCTGGCAAGTCCTGGGCGTTCCACCGGAGCGGCTGGCGTAGCGCATGCAGTTTGCCATGGATTTCTGCCGGGCCACACCCAGCGATGCCCCCCAGGCCAGACCGCCCTCGCCGGAGGTGGGCACCGCCTTGGCATAGCAGGCCGATCCCACGGTCGAGGCTGCGTAGCGTGCCGTCGGGCGTTTGTTGCTGCAGCCTGCGGTCAATGCAAGGCTCAGCGCGATCAGGGAAGGCAGGACCCATGCCGAGCGGTGGCGCGTCGTTGTTCCAGTCATTGCGATTCCCCTGTATCAGCAGGCAAGAGCCATGGTTGTCCTACAGCGTAGACGTGCGTCGGCTTGCGCGGTGCTCAGTAGCCTGTCATTTCCAGATACCCCATGCCACCCTCGCTCCCGCTCAATCTCACCGGGCCTTCCCAGTACGGATAGCTGGTCTGCATCCATGCCTTGGGCTGCAACGCATCGACCTCGACATCCACGCCCTGCTCGGGCAGTTGCACACGCCAGCGCGTGGGCACGCGACGGCCGCTGTCCTGGGTGGTCCAGGCCAGCGCCGTGAGCTGGGCCTGCTCGCCCCCGAGCGTCTGTGCCGTACCCTCGGCGCTGATCCAGGTGCCTGCCCGGTACGGCTTGCCCTGGGCCTCGCGCACCTGGAACAGCATCAGCTTGGCGCCGCTGTCCAGGTGCAGCGAAAACCAGTCCCACCCTTCCTGCTCGGCCGCCAGCGGCTGGCTGCTCCACTCCCGGTCCAGCCAGGCGCGACCGGTGACCGGGATGCGCTGGCCGTCACGCTCGACCTCCCCGCTGACCTGGTAGAAGGGTTGGCTGTAATAGTAGGACGCCTGTCCTTGCCCGGATTTTTCGCTGTAGCCCTGCCGGCCGTGAAGCACCAATGGGCGATCGCTGGCCAGGGTGAGGCCATAGCCAAAGTCCTTGCCATGCGCGGTCATCCGCAGCTGCCCCAGGTTCTCGGCGCCTTGCAGCGACCAGTCGTTGATCCACGCCCTGAACGGCCGGACCTCGACGCCGGCCTGGCCGATGCCGCCGCGCGCCAGGGTTTCGCTCGCCTGGTGACCGCCCGGGCCGGTCAGCGCCGCATGGCCCATCCACAGGTTGGGGCTGTTCCACCCTCCTGTCTCGGGGCCGGGCCGCAAGGCAGAGCGGAACAAGGTCCATTGCACGCCCCAGTCGCGCCCCTGGGCATCCTCGAGATTGGCGGTGACGTACCACCATTCGATCCGAAAGCCTTCGTGGGCACCATGGTCACGCGGGAAGACCAATGGATGGCCGGGCGTCACCTGGGCAAAGGCGGCGGCATCCTGCCCCAGGCCGGCAAAGCTCCTCGCGGGCGGTGCCGGCGGTTCGCAACCGCTCAGCAACACGGCCAGCAGCAACAGGCAGGCTTCAGGTTTCATCGACGAATTGCCTCAAGAGTTCCCCCGGCTGGCGCCGGGCAAGTTGCCACAGCGGCCAGGCACTGGCCAGGAAACTGGTCACGATCCCCAGCGCGGCCAGTTGCAGCAGCTGCCCGGGGAACAGATACAGCGGCAGTCGCCAGCCGAACGCCTGCACGTTGACCACGGCCACCAGGCACCAGGCCAGCAACAGGCCGAGGGGGATCGCCAGCAGCACGGTGAAGGTGCTCAGCATCAGGGTCTGGCCGAGCGACAGCCAGGCCAGCCGTGTGCGCCGCACGCCCAGCGCCCAGAGCGGTGCCAGCTGGCCCAATCGGCTCTGGCTCAAGGTCAGCAGGCTGATGAACAAGGCGACCCCGGCCACCCCGAGGGTCAGGCTGTTGAGCGCGGCGGTCGCGGCAAAGGTGCGGCTGAACACTTCGGTCGACCAGGCCTTGAGGCTGACCTGTTCGATCACGCGGCTGTCATCCAGGGCAAAGCGCTGCTGCAGCGCGGCCTTGAGCCCAGGCGCAAGCTCAGGTGCCAGGCTCACGGCGATACTGGCCAGGCTTGCCTGGGGATGGTGCCGGCGCAGCCAGTCGGCATTGACCAGCAGCTGTCCCTTGGGGTTGCCATAGTCGGCATAGAGAGCGGCCACGGTCATGCTTTGCACAGGATCGGCGGGCAGCTCCAGGGTGTCCCCGACCTCGACGCCCAGGCGGCGGGCCAGCTGCTCGCTGAGCATCACCGCGCCACCGCTCGCCAACGCCTCCCAGGCCCGCGGGCCCCGCTCGAGCAGTGGCCAGTGCGCATGATAATAGCGATTGTCCTCGATTCCCTGGACCTGCACCGGCCACCCTTGCAGGCGCAGTTCCACGCGCCAGCCTGGCAGCACGGCGGTCACCGCAGGTTGCTGCCTGAGCCAGCCGGTGACTTGCAGTGCCTGCGCGGTATCCGGCGCAGTGACGTAGAGCGCTGCCGACAGGCGCTGGTCGAGCCAGCCAATGAAGGTCTTGCGAAAGCCCTCGGTCATGCTGCCCACCCCGACGCTGGCGGCCAGGGCAAGCAGCAAGGCCATCAGCGCCAGGCTCAAGGCCGGCAGCTGTTGGCGGCTGTCGGCGATGAACCACTCCGACAGCGGCCGGCGACACAGGCGTGCCAGCAGGGCGAGCGCACCCTCCAGCAACGCCGGCAACAGCAATGCCGCCGCCAGCAGCAGCGCCGCGAGCATGCCGAAGGCACTGACCAGGCCAGCGCCAAATCGCCAACAGGCCAAGGCCACCAGCACCAGCAGCGCCGCCAACAGTGCCTGGCGCTTGAGCCAGCGCGCCTGCGCCAGGCGCCAGGCCTGGGGCTGCGCCAGGGCGAGCAACGGCAGGCGGGCGGCCCGCAGCACACTGCTCACCCCCGCCAGTAGCGCGCCGAGCATGCTCACCCCCAGCCCCGCCAGCCACCACTGGGGCGAGAGATTCAACTGCCCCGCGACCTGGGCGCCATACAAGCCGCGCAAGCTGGTGGCCACGTCTGGCAGCAGCAGGCTGGCCAGCAGATAGCCGCTGGCAACGCCTGCCAGGCCGCCCAGCAGCGCGAATGCGCCCAGCTCGAGCGCCAGGCCGGCCAGCACGGTCCTCAGGCTGATGCCACAAGCGCGCAGGGTGCGGATCAAGGCACGCCGCTGCTCGAGGGCCAGGCCGATCGCCGCATTGGCGATGAACAGGCCGACGACGAACGCGAGCAGTCCGAGCGCCGTCAGGTTGAGGTGGAAACTGTCGGTCAGGCGCTGCAGGTCACCGTCATCGCCAAGCGGCTGCAGGCTCAACCGGGCGGCGATGTCCGCGGGCAGTGCCTGCCCGTCGCTGTCGAGCAACAGCCGCGACAGCAGACCCGGGGCACGCAGCAGGCGTTGGGCATGGCCGATGTCCACCACGATCATCCCCGGGGCAAGCTCGGGCTTGAGCACGAAGGGGGGCAGGACCTCGCCTTCGCTGGTGGCAGCACGATCCGAGAGGCCCAGGCCCAGTTGCTGCAACGTGTCGGGGCTGATCCAGGCCTGGCCTGGCGTACCCAGGAATGCCTCCAGGTCGAAGGAGCGTGCCTGGGTACCCGCGACCGCCGAGCCCGCCGGCAGACTCAGCGGCTCGATGCCGATCAGCCTGGCACTGCGCGGTGTCGTCCCGGCAAGGCGCAGCTGCCCCTCCAGCACCGGCGAGACCTGCCAGCCGAGTTGCCGCAGCCTCAGGTACAGCCGCTGCTCGACGCGTTCAGCGCCGCGCGGCAGCAGTTGCGCCTGCGCGGGGCTGGCGAGGACGGCACTGGCCCGGGCATAGTCGGCGCGCGCCTGGCTGTTGAGTGCCTGGACACCGGTCCACAGCGCCGTGGCCAGCCACAACCCCGTGAAGATGCTGAAGAACTGCAGGCGATGACGCCGCCAGTGACTCATCAACGCTTGCAGGGTGATCTTCAGGGCATTCATCCGCCGCTCTCTTCCTGCACGCGGCCGGCATGCAGGAAGCACTGCTGCGCCAACCGGCCGGCCAGGCGCCGGCTATGGGTCACCATCAGCACGCTGCTGCCCGCCTCGCCGACCAGCTCCAGCATCAGGTCGAGTACTTCGTCGCTGCTGGCCTCGTCGAGGCTGCCGGTGGGTTCGTCGGCCAGTACCAGCGCAGGCTTGCCCGCCAGCGCCCGGCCGATGGCGACCCTTTGCTGCTGGCCGCCCGACAACTGCTCGGGATACCGCTGCAGCAATGCAGCCAGCCCCAGGCGTTGCGCCAGGTGATCTACCCACCGCGGATCGTGCCGCCCTGCCAGGCGTGCCTGGAACGCCAGGTTGGCAGCCACGTTCAGGCTGCTGATCAGGTTGTATTGCTGGAACACCAGCCCGATGCCCTCGCGGCGCCAGCGCGCCAGGGCAGGTTCGCCGCGGCTGTCCAGGGGCTCGCCATCGATCAGGATGCGCCCGCTGTCGGCGCGGTCCAGGCCCGCGACCAGGTGCAGCAGGGTGCTCTTGCCGCTGCCCGACTCGCCCATCAGCGCCAGGCTGCTGCCGTGCGCCAGCCTCAGGTCGACGCCCTGCAGCACGGGCAGCGGCCCCTGGACAGTGGTGAACGATTTTCGCAGTTGCTCGACGACCAGCATTGTGAGGTATCCCTTGGAGCGATACGAGCATCCTAGCCGGACAAGCCGCCGGGCGCGCGGTGCCTTTGATCGACAACCGCGATGCAGCGCCGGGAACGCTGCTATGCCTATGGATTGAAGCAGTCATCCGAGAGAGCCTGTCCGTGGCCCCGGCGCCCCACCCACAGGGCTGCGACCTGGTGCCGATACCGATGGGAGGTGCCACATGCTCTTTCTCATTCACTGGACCATATCCACCGAAAACCGCAATGCCGTCATGGCCCGCTTCGTACAGACCGGCGGTGTGCCGCCCGCGGGTGTAAAAGTCCACGGCCGCTGGCACGCGATCGGGCATCATCTCGGTGTCGCCGTGGCCGAAACCGACGACCTGTCCCTGGTGCTCAAATGGGTGCTGGAATGGAGCGACCTGATGGACATGCAGGTGTATCCGGCGATGACCGATGAGCAGGCCGGGCCATTGTTGCAGGCTGCGCTGAGCCGAGTGACCACCTGACCCACAACGCTACCGCGCCTCCCAGGGCGTGGTAGCGGACAATCCCGCTGAACTAAACCCCACGCGACGCAATCCTTTCCTATGCGCAGTCCGCGCCAGCCTCGAGCCTAGAGCCCCCTGACGATAAGGAGCCGCCGTGTCCGTTACCGCCCCCCCTCTCTACCGCTGCACGCCAAGCCCGCTTCACGCGATCTTGCTTGCCGGGACCGTACCGCTGTTTCTCGGCGGGTTGCTGAGCGACATCGCCTACTACAACACCTACCAGATCCAATGGAGCAACTTCGCCTCCTGGCTGATTGCTGGAGGCCTGCTGTTCTGCGGGCTGGCGCTGCTGTTCGCGCTGGTCAACCTGGCACGCGCGCGGCACAAGGCCGGGCGGCCAGTGCTGTACCTGGCGCTGCTGCTGGTCACTTGGGTGCTGGGCCTGGTCAATGCATTCGAGCATGCCAAGGACGCCTGGGCCGCCATGCCCTCGGGCCTGGTGCTGTCGGTGATCGTGACGCTGCTGAGCGTCGTCGCCGCCTGGATCGGGCTGAGCAACCTGCGTTCGGGAGACGAGCAATGAAGCATTCAAGCGCACTGACGGCCCTGAGCATGGCACTGCTGCTGAGCGGCTGCGGCAGCGAGGCGGACAGCACCCAGGCCCGCGGGCCAGACCCCAAGCTGCCCGAACCGCAACGCGGCCTGCTGCCGAGCATGAAGATCGCCGAACCCGTGCAATGGGGCGATCTCAAGCCCACGGTGCCCGAGGGCTTCAGCGTCACCGCGATCGCGACCGACCTCAGGATCCCGCGCCAGACCCTGGTCCTGCCCAACGGCGATATCCTGGTGGCCGAAGGCCGTGGCGGCAGTGCCGCCAAGCTCAAGCCCAAGGATGTCATCGCCAGCTACATCAAGGCCGAGGGCAACACCAAGGTCAAGGGTGGCAACCGCCTGACCCTGCTGCGCGATGCCGATGGCGACGGCACCTACGAGTTCAAGGAGGTCTTCGCCGAGAACCTCAACGCGCCGTACGGCCTGGCCTATGCCGACGGCAAGCTGTACGTCGCCAACCAGGACGCGCTGGTGCGCTTCGACTACCAGGACGGCCAGACCAAGGCCGGCGGCCCGCCGACCACGGTCACCGACCTGCCCTCGGAGATCAACCACCACTGGACCAAGTCGCTGACCATCAGCCCTGATGGCCGCTTCCTGTACGTGGGCATCGGCTCGAACAGCAACGTCACCGAGCGCGGCATGGAGGTCGAGATCGACCGGGCGCTGGTCTGGCAGATCGACGCCCAGACCGGCGCGCACAAGCCATACGCCACGGGCTTGCGCAACCCGACCGCACTGACCATCGAGCCTGACTCGGGCCAGCTGTGGGCCGTGGTCAACGAACGCGATGAGCTCGGCCCTGACCTGGTGCCGGACTATCTCACGTCGGTGCGCGAGGGCGAGTTCTACGGCTGGCCCTACAGTTACTGGGGCCAGAACGTCGACACGCGCGCGCAGCCGCAGGACCCGGACAAGGTCGCCGCTGCGATCAAGCCGGACTACAGCCTCGGCTCCCACGTCGCCGCGCTGGGGGTCGACTTCTCGATCCCGGCGATGGGCGAGCAGTTCGCCCAAGGCGTATTCGTCGGCGAGCACGGCAGCTGGAACCGGGACAATCCCGTCGGCTACAAGGTCATCTTCGTGCCGTTCAGCAATGGTCGCCCGGCTGGCGAGCCAGTCGACTTCGCCACGGGCTTTCGCGGCTCGGACGGCAAGACCCGTGGCCGCCCGGTCGGCGTGACCGTCGACCCGAAAGGGGCATTGATCATCGCCGACGACCTGGCCAACACCGTCTGGCGAGTCACGCGTAGCCAGTAGAGCGGTTTGCCATGGGGCACCTTGCCCCATGGCTTTTTATCGGCGCGGCGGTCGTATCTTGCCGGCGAACACCCGAAAGCCCACCGTGTTGTAGGCCAGCGTCACCGGTACGATCAGCGCAAACCCCAGCAACATGAATTTCTGGGTCGATGCAGACGAGGCGGCCTGGGTCAATGTCAGGCTGGGCGGCACGACCAGCGGGAAGATCTCCACCAGCATCATCCCGAACGCCACCACTACCACGCCCAGCGCCAGGAACAGCGGCACGCAGTGGCGTGAGCGGCCGAACCCCATGTAGAACCCTGCCAGCAAGGCGAGCATCGCCAACGCAGCGGGCCCCATCACCCAAGGTTGCGCCAGGCGCTGCACGTAGCGTTCATCGAAGCTCAGGCTCCACGCCAGCACACCCGCCAGAAGGGCCATTGCCAACACCGCCAGGCACTTTGCCTGGCGTGCCGAACGCCTGTGCAAGTCCCCTTCCGTCCGCCAATACAGCCAGCACGCGCCAAGCCACAGGTAGCCTGCGACCAGCGCCAGCGCGCAGAACAGCGGGAACGGCCCCAGCCACGGCCAGCCGCTGCCGCTGTACTGGCCGTTGTCATGCGGCACGCCCTGCACCAGGGTGCCCAGCACCAGTCCCTGGCAGAGCGTGGCAAGCAGTGAGCCACCGAGCAGCAGCGCATCGGCCAGGTGCCTGTGCGCCACGTACTCGCGAAACTCGAGCGCGACCGCGCGCAGGATCAGCGCCATCAGCATCACCAGCAAAGGCTCGTACAAGGCGGGCAGCAGGATGGCGTAGGCCAGTGGAAACAGCGCCAGCAACCCTCCTCCCCCCAGGACCAGCCAGGTTTCGTTGGCGTCCCAGACCGGCAGGATAGACAGCACCATCACCTCCCTGTCCTGCGTTCGACGATTGGCCCCCATGAGCATGCCGACGCCAAGGTCGGTGCCATCGAGCAGTACATAGGTCAGCACCGAGAACGCCAGGGCAGCGGCGCTGAGCAAGGTGAGCCAGTCGATGCCGAACATGATCAGGGGCCCTCGTCCAAGCCGGGCCGGGGCCCCGGTTCGCCCGGCCGGGGTGGGTGGCGCAACAGGCGCAGCAGCACCCATAGCCCACCTCCGAAGACCAGGGTATAGAACGCCAGGATCGCCAGGGTCGCCCAGACCACGCTGGGCGCCGACACCGACGACACGCTGTCGGCGGTGCGCAGCAGCCCGTGGATGGTGAAGGGCTGGCGGCCGACTTCGGTGACCACCCAGCCGCTGAGCATGGCAAGGAAGCCGGCCGGAGCCAGGAGGACACTCGCCTGTTGCAGCCAGCGAGCCTGCTCCAGACGCCCGCGCCATCGCAACACCAGGCTGGCGACCCCCTGGGCCGCCATCAGCAGGCCGAGCCCGACCATGATGCGAAAGGCGAAAAAGACGATCGGCACCGGTGGCAGGTCGTCCCGGGGAAATTCGTCCAGCGCTTGGATGGTGCCGCTCAGGTCATGGGTCAGGTACAGCGAGCCGATGCGCGCGATGGCCACTTCGAAGTGGTTGCGTTGCTCGGCCATGTCCGGCACGGCGAATAGTCTCAGCGGTTCGCCGGCGCCAGCGGCCGGGCGGTGCCAGGAGCCTTCGATGGCCGCGATCTTGATGGGCTGCACCTTGAGCGTGTGCTGCCCGTGCAGGTCGCCGGCGACGATCTGCAGCGGCGCCAGCACGGCGATCGTCCACAACGCCATGGAGTACTGCAGGCGCGCCCGTGGGTTGCCGGGCTCGCGCAGCAATTGCCAGGCGCCGGTACCGGCGACCAGGGTCGCACTGCCCAGCAGCGCGGCGATGAGCATGTGCGCAAGGCGATAGGGAAACGATGGGTTGAACACGATGGCCCACCAGTCCTGGGCAATGAACCGGCCGTCCGGCCCGATCGAGTAGCCTGCCGGCGTGTGCATCCAGGAGTTGGCCGAGAGGATCCAGAAGGCGCTGACCAGGGCTCCGACCGCCACGGCGCAGGTCGCCAGGAAGTGCAGGCGCGGCCCGACCTTCTTCAGGCCGAACAGCATGATCCCCAGGAATCCCGCTTCGAGAAAGAACGCCACCAGCACTTCGTAGAACATCAGCGGGCCGATGATCGCCCCGGCCTGGGCCGACAGGCGCGACCAGTTGAGGCCGAACTGATACTCCATCACCAGCCCCGACGCGGTGCCCACCGCCACCGTCAGCGCAAACACCTTGAGCCAGAAGCGGTAGACGTCCATGTAGAGCTCGCGCTTGCGCCACAACCACAGCGCCTCGAGCACCATCAGCCCCTGCGCCAGCCCGATGCTGAACGCCGCCAGGACGATATGAAAGCTGATGGTAATGGCGAATTGCACGCGGGCGGCCAGCAGCGCCGCGGCTGCGTCGCCATACTCAACCAACCTGGTCGCCCGCCGGCACGGCATGCTCGAGCTCGTGCGCAGAAGGGCTCGACCGATGCAGGGTGATGGGGATGGACTTGGCGGCGGGCACCTTGCTGCGTTCGGCGTGATGCCACAGGGGCACCAGGGGATTGCACTCCGGGTAGTAGGCCGCCGCGCAGCCTTCGGGGATGTCATAGGCGATGATCTGCAACGGCCCTACCTGACGACGCACCTGCGGCTCGACCGCGGTACGCAGGTCGACCCAGTCGCCCGGCGCGAACCCCAGCCGGATCACATCGCTGCGGTTGAGAAACACCACGCTGCGCGTGCCGTGCACGCCGCGAAAACGATCATCGTAACCGTACACGGTGGTGTTGAACTGGTCGTTGCTGCGCAGCGTCATCAATTGCAATACATCGCGCCGGTCCACTGCAACATCGTCGTCTTCGTCGAGCTTGGCGGGCGCGACGAACTGCGCCTTGCCCGACTCGGTCTTGAACTCGCGCCGGCAGGCGCCCAGCGGGCGATGGAAGCCGCCGGGCTCCCACATCCGCGTCTCCATGTCATGGAAGATCTCGGGGTAGACCTCGCCGATCGCCGTGCGGATCAAGGCGTAGTCGTGGCGCCAGGCATCCCAGGGGATCCGGCAGGGTCCCTCGAGCGTGGCCTCGGCCAGCCCGGCGATGATCGCCACTTCGGAGCGCAGCGGCTCGGCGGCAGGCTCGCTGGTGCCCTTCCACGCGCGGATGCAGCCGGTGCTGTCCTCGGTGCTGTAGGTCTGCTCGCGGCCGTCCTGGCGGTCGATCTCGATACGGCCCAGGCAAGGCAACAGCCAGCCCGCGCGGCCAGGGAACAGGTGGGTGCGGTTCAACTTGGTGGCGACCTGCACGTTCAGCGCCAGGCCCGACCAGGCCGGTTCCATGCGGTCGGTGTCCGGGACCGCGCGAAGGAAGTTGCCGCCGAGCCCGATGAAGGCCTTCACGCTACCGTCGAGGATGCCCTGGCAGGTATCCACCGTGGCCAGGCCCTTCTTCTGCGGTACCTTGAAGCCAAACAGCGCCTCGATCCTGTCGGCCGGCACCTTGGCGGGATCCTCGGTGATGCCCACGGTGCGCTGGCCCTGCACGTTGGAATGGCCGCGGACCGGGCAGATGCCTGCGCCAGGCTTGCCGATGTTGCCGCGCAACAGCAGCAGGTTGACCAGCATCTGCACGTTCTCGACGCCATGGCGGTGCTGGGTCATGCCCATGCCGTAGATCACCATGACCTTGTCGCTGCGCGCATACACCGTGGCGGCCGCCTCCATCGCCCCGCGTCCCAGGCCCGAGCGGCGTTCCAGGGTTTCCCACGCATAGGCTTGGACCTCACTGGCAAAGCGCTCGAAACCGTGGGTGTGCTCGGCGATGAAGGCATGGTCGAGCACGGCTGGATGGCCGTCGGCGATAGCCTGGCGGTCCATCTCCAGCAGCGCCTTGGCGATGCCCATGACGGCCGCCAGGTCGCCGCCGATGGCCACCTGGTGGTACTGGGTGCTGATGACCGTCGAGGACGGCCCGAGCATCTCGCGTGGCGACTGCGGGTTGACGAAGCGTTCCAGGCCGCGTTCGCGCAAGGGGTTGAAGGTGATGACCGGCACCCGGCGCTTGCGCGCCTCCTGCAGCGGGTGGAGCATGCGCGGGCTGTTGCTGCCCACGTTCTGGCCGAAGAAGAAGATGCAGTCGGTGTGCTCGAAGTCGGCCAGGGTGACCGTCCCGACCGGCACGCCGATGCTCTCCTGCAGGCCGACCGAGGTGCTTTCATGGCACATGTTGGAGCTGTCGGGCAGGTTGTTGGTGCCATAGGCCCGCGCGAACAGCTGGTACATGAACGACGCTTCCAGCGATGCCCGGCCAGAGGCATAGAACACCACCTCGTCTGGCTGCAAGGCACGAAGCTCGCGGCCGATCTCGCAGTAGGCCTCGCGCCAGTCAGTGACCTGGTAGCGGTCGGTCAGCGGGTCGTAGCGCAGCGGATGGGTGAGGCGGCCGTGCTGTTCCAGGTCGAAGTCGGTCCAGGTGCGCAGTTCTGCCAGGGTGTGACGGGTGAAGAACTCGGGCTCGGTGCGCAGGCTGGTCAGCTCCCAGGCCGTGGCCTTGGCGCCGTTTTCGCAGAACTCCAGCGCGTGGGGATGCCCAGGCTTGGCCCAGGCGCAGCTCACGCAAGCGAAGCCGTCAGGCTTGTTCTGGTGCAGCAAGGCCTTCGGCGCCTTGGCCAACGCCTGTTCTCGCCAGAGGATGTTCATGACCGAGTGCGCCGACCCCCATCCTCCACTGGCCGAGTGATAGGGCTTGAATCGCGCCTTCGGGTGCAGGAGCTGCATGGGGGGCTCGCTTGGCTGGGCCACGGGGATTGTGTCTAGATATTTCGAGGTGGGGCCACAGAGGAAAGTTCAGGGCAATCGCGCATGCTGTCCATCGCTCGAGATACACCACAACCCTCGCCATGTGATATACGCTCACGCCTTATTGCAGACTCACCGTAGTGGACCTCTTTTCATGAGTGATCAGCCTGCCAAGCACGCTTGCTCGGCCTGCCAGGGCGGCACGCCGCTTGGCTTCGATTTCAGCATGGCCTTCCAGCCTATCGTCGATGCGCGCGACCGAAGCGTGTATGCCTATGAAGCGCTGGTGCGCGGCACCGACGGCAGTGGCGCCGCGTCCATCCTCGGGCGCGTCACTGACGATAACCGCTATGCCTTCGACCAGGCTTGCCGGGTGAAAGCGGTCGAGCTGGCGGCCCGGCTGGAAATGCCTTGCAAGCTCAGCATCAACTTCCTCCCGAACGCGGTCTACCAGCCCGCCACCTGCATTCGTGCGACGCTGGCTGCGGCCAGGCGCTTCGGATTTCCGCT
Organism: Pseudomonas sp.; assembly: GCA_029239415.1. Next base: position 15,713 of record JAQZAY010000015.1, read on the forward strand.
CGAACGGATCATTTTCGAGATCACCGAGCGCGAGGAACTGGTGGACAAGGAGCACCTCAAGGGCATCATCCACGAGTACCAGCGCCAAAGCTTCAAGACCGCCATCGACGACTTCGGCGCGGGCTATTCGGGCCTGAACCTGCTGGCCGAGTTCCAGCCAGACATCATCAAGCTGGACATGTCGCTGGTGCGCAACATCGACACTCATCCGGTGCGCCAGGCGATCGTCCAGGGGATTCTCGGGGTCTGCCAGGCGCTGGACATCGAGGTGATCGCCGAGGGCATCGAGAGCGTCGGCGAGCTGCGTCACCTGCAGCGCTCGGGAGTCTACCTGTTCCAGGGTTACCTGTTCGCACGGCCGCTGTTCGAGGCATTGCCCGAGGTAGCCTGGCCGGCCGACACTTTCGTTGCACCTTGATCCAAGCAAGTCTCCTCAGTCTGTGAGACGATGACCGGCCCCGTGCAACCCGTGTGTTGGCAAGACAGGACCCAAAGCAAAGAAACGATGAAGACTCCAAAACGGATTGAACCGCTGGTTGAAGATGGGCTGGTCGACGAAGTGCTCCGGCCCTTGATGAGTGGCAAGGAAGCGGCTGTCTACGTGGTGCGCTGTGGAGCGCAGGTGCGTTGCGCCAAGGTCTACAAGGAGGCCAACAAACGCAGTTTCCGCCAGGCCGCCGAGTACCAGGAAGGCCGCAAGGTGCGCAACAGCCGGCAGGCCCGGGCGATGGCCAAGGGGTCCAAGTACGGCCGCAAGGAAGCCGAGGACGCCTGGCAGAACGCCGAGGTGGCCGCGCTGTTTCGCCTGGCCGGTGCCGGTGTGCGGGTGCCCAAGCCCTACGACTTCCAGGATGGCGTGCTGTTGATGGAACTGGTGGTGGACGCCGACGGTAACGCCGCGCCGCGCCTGAACGACGTGCACCTTGAGCCTGAGCAGGCCCTGGAGTACCACGCGTTCGTCATCCGCCAGATCGTCCTGATGCTGTGCGCCGGGCTGGTGCATGGCGACCTGTCGGAGTTCAACGTGCTGCTCGGTCCCGACGGCCCGGTGATCATCGACCTGCCCCAGGCGGTGGACGCGGCCGGCAACAACCATGCGTTCAGCATGCTTGAGCGGGATGTGGCGAACATGAGCGGCTACTTTGGCCGCTTCGCGCCCGAGCTCAAGGCCACTCGCTACGCCCGCGAGATGTGGTCGCTCTACGAGGCCGGCGAGCTGCGCGCCGACAGCCCGTTGACGGGCGAGTTCGCCGACGATGACCACGAGGCCGACGTGGGCGGTGTCCTGCGCGAGATCGATGCCGCCCGCCTCGACGACGCCCGCCGCCGCGCCGCGCGCGAGGACATCGAGCGTGGCCCGGTCAAGGGCGAAGAACCGCCGCCGCCGTGGATGCAGTGATCCGAGGCACGCCATGTCCCGCCCGCTACGCTGGGCGGGGCATGGCGCAGCGACGCAGGGCCTAGGGCTTGCCCACCATCGGCACCAGTCGGGCAGCCAATACGGCGACAATCACGCTCAGCACCAGCATCGTCAGCATCAGACGCTTGAATGCCAGCGCGCCATCGCGCACCGAGAACACCCAGACGACCACGCCGCTGCAGAAGGCGAATCCGAGCAACGTCGCCACCAGCACTGCCATCGAAGCGTGAACGCCAGCCAGCAGCACCAGTCCCTGGGCCACGAACGCCATCGTCAGGGCTGTCAGCAGGTACCCGCCCATGGCCGCGATGGCCACGCGCCCGGCAACCTTCCAGCGTGAACCGGCCACCGCCTGGCCCTGGCGAGCAGGCCGTGCCGACGCCGGAACCTGCTGCAGCCGCCGAGCCACATGGGCGAACAGACAGGCGAAGAGCAGGATCACCCCCTCCACACTGGCTCGCTGCCAGTCTCCCGCACTGAGGTAGTGCAACAGGCTCTGCCCCGTGGTCAGGCCATTGAGCACGGGAACGAGCGCGCAAAGCGCGGCAGCCGCCCAGAGCTGCTCGAGCCACGCGCGTCGATGTGGACGCACCAGGGCATGCAACAGCGCGGCCAGCCAGGCCAGCAGGAAAAAGCGGATCTCCCAATCGGCGCGCTCGGGCAACGTCACAGGCAGCAGCCGATTGGCGTACAGGTAGCCAACGCTCGCCAGGCAGATTCCAGTGACCGAGGCAATGTTGAGACCATCGATCAGCCGGTAGGCAACCGCTGTCCCCCGCCCGAACTCCTGGCCTGACTTGACCCGGCGCTTGCTGGCGAACAGCACGCTGCCGCTGGCGGCCATCACCGCGCCCAGCAACCCCAGCACGAAATACAGCCAGCGAATGCCCCATCCCCCGTAATCCGCGAAATGCAGCGATTCCACCGTGCGCTGCACCCGGTCCCCGGCACTCAATTGCCGCGGATCAGCGGGCACGACGCCGAGCAGCTCGCCGCTGTTGCCATCGTAGGTGACATTGCCCGTGGGCTGCACCAGACCGCTCGATCCCGCACTTGGCCCGGCCCGGCCATGGACCTGCAGCCTCATGCCTTCGGTGCCCGGGCGGACGACCACCAGCATCCCGGCCGGCTGCCCCATCAGTGAGCCCGCCTGTTCCAGCAACGCAGCGTAAGCCTGTGGCAAGCGTGGAACCTCAGGGAGAGTCGCATCGACCTGCAGCAGATCATCGTGAAAGCGGGCATGAGCACCCTCCTCCATCCCGTAGACTGCGTGCATCGGCCAGGGCATGTAGCTGGTGTAGAAGATCGCCAGGCCGGTATAGACGATCATCAGGTGAAACGGCATCGCCAGCACGGCGCTGGCGTTATGCGCGTCCAGCCAGGCACGAGGGCCGTGTCCCGGGCGGAAGGTAAAGAAGTCCTGGAAGATCCGGCGATGGATGATCAATCCGGACAACAGCGCGACCAACATGCCCATCGATACCCAGCCCACTACCCAGTAGCCCAGCGCCGGCCACTGCAGCATGTAGTGGAAGGACATGAAGTGGCGTCCGCCTTCGGTCACGCGCTTCCAGGGCCCTGGCAACAACTCGCCGGTCACCGGGTGCAACGCGACCTGGGTATCGACGCCGGCACTGCGCCAGGTGACCTGCAGGGCATCGCCAGCCTGCTCGGGCAGCCCGATGCGCCAGAACGCTGCGCCCTTGGCGTGCTCGTGCAGGTACGCCAGCGCCTGCGGGACAGCACGGGACAGCGGCGCATCGTCGTCGATCCCGGCCAGCACGGGCACGGCCTCCATCCAGCGGGTGATCGGCTCGCGAAACACGCTGAAGCTGCCGGTCAGCATGATGGCGCACAGCAGCCAGCCGCAGCTCAGGCCGCACCAGGTGTGCAGCCAGGACATCGACCTGCGCAATCAGAAGTCGCCGCGCAGCGTCAGCATGTAGGTGCGCGGGTCGCCGAAATAACTGCCGCGACGCAGTTCGCCTACCGACTTGTAGTACTTCTTGTCGAAGACGTTCTTCACGTCGACCCCGATCTTCCAGTGGTCGTCGATCTTCCAGGTGGCCAGGGCGTCGTACACGGCGCGGCCGGGGTTGCTGACCTGCGGGCCGTAGTCGTAAGTGCTGTAGCCGCTCTGCGCCGAAACGCCGCCGCCGACGGTCAGGCGGTTCCAGTCGCCGGGCAGGTTGTAGGTGGTGGAGGCGCGCAGCATGTGCTTCGGTGTCTGGTAGTCGGTCGGCCCGCCCGAGGCGTTGCGGGTGATGTTGAAGGTGTAGCCTGCCGACAGCTGCCAGCCCGGCAGTACCTCGCCACTGGCTTCGAGCTCGTAGCCCTTGCTGCGCTTGACCTGGTCGTTGCGGTAGCAGATCCCGCTCAGGTTGCTTGGACAGAAGGCGTCCAGGTCCGGATCCTCTGCCGCCACGTCGTTCTGCTTGATGTAGAACACCGCCGCCGAGAGGTTCAGGCGTCCGTCGTAGAGCTCGCCCTTGATGCCGGTCTCGTAGTTGCTGCCGACCGCCGGGTCGAGCAACGTACCGCTGGAGGTGCGGTACTCGCTCTGCGGCTGGAAGATGTCGGCGTAGCTGGCGTACCACGACCATTGCTCGCTGAGGTCGTAGATCAGGCCGACGAAGGGGGTGAATTCGTGGTCCTGGCGGTTCGAGGCCTTGACGTTGCCGAGCATCTCGCGCGTCTGGTATTCGTACCAGCTCAGGCGCCCGCCGAGCACCAGGCTCAGCGGCTCGGCCAGGCGGATGCGTGCGTTGGCGTAGACGCCATAGCGCCGCGTGTTGCTGTCGTTGATGGTGTCCCAGCCATTGCGCGAAGGCTTGGGCGAGGCGTGAGGATCGGGGTCGAATACATCGATGGGCGTGCCGTTGGCAACGTTGGCGTTCTTGCTGTGCAAGTCCTCGTCCGACCAGTTGGCACCGACCATCAGCGAGTGTTCCAGGCCGAAGGCACGGAAGGTGCCGGAAAGGTTGGAGTCGATGCCGGTGTCGACTACCTGGTCACGGCGAAACAGCGTGCTGTAGAGCACCGAGCCCCGTTGCGTCAGCGGGTCGATGGCGCCACGCGGCAGCGCCGCACGCTGGTCGAAGCCGCCTTCGGAGCGAGTCAGCGAGGTCTTGCTCTTCCAGTCGTCGTTGAGCTGGTACTCGAGCTCGGCGAACACTTCGGTCTGGTCGCTTTCGTGGCGGTTCCAGTCCTGGGCCAGCGAGGTGGAGCGCGACACGTCCAGCGCCTTGCCATTGGTGTAGCGCGGCAACCCGAAGATCGAGTACCCATCGTTGACGCTGCGCTGGTGGCGCAGGCCTACGGTCAGCAGCGTGCGGTCGTTGAGATCGGCCTCGGCGATTCCGTAGAACAGCGGCATGCGGCTGCTGGCTTGGTCGTAGTAGTACTGGCGGTCCTCGTAGGCTACCAGCGCACGGCCACGCAAGGTGCGCGAGTCGTTGAGCGCGCCGCTGGCGTCCAGGTCCATGCGGTAGTAGTCATCCGAGCCGGCGCGGGTAGTGATCGAGTACTGGGGCAAGGCGGTCGGGCGCTTGCGCACCAGGTTGATCGCCCCGCCGGGGTTGCCGTTGCCTACCAGCAGGCCGGCCGCGCCGCGCAGGATCTCGACGCGGTCGTACACCGCAGTGTCGGGTGTCATCCAGCCAGTCGGGCTGTGGATGACACCGGGCATGCCATCGACCAGATAGGCATCGGCGCCGAGTTCGAAGCCTCGCGAGTTGAACTGGTGGTCGCCGAAGTTGCGGGTCTGCAGGGTGATGCCCGGCGCCTGGTAAAGCACCTGGTCCAGCGAGGTGAGGTTGCGGTCGTCCATCTGCTGGCGGGTGACCACGCTGACCGACTGCGGCGTTTCACGCAGCGACGCGACGCCCTTGCCGATGGTCACCGCCCGCGCGGTATACGAACCCGTGCCTTCGGTGGGCTGGGCACCGGTCATGCCGTCGATGGTGATCGACGACAGCTCGAGGGTGCCGGTATCAGCCGGCCTGACGATCAGCCAGACACCCCCCTCCTGGCGCACGCTGAGCCCCGAGCCTGCGAGCATCTGCTCGAGCGCGTGGCCGAATTCGTAGCGGCCCTTGATCGCCGGGGCGGACTGGCCCGCGACCAAGCTGTCGTCCACTGCCAGGGTGATGCCGGCCAGGTTGGCCAGCTGCTTGAGCGAAGCGGCCAAGGACTGGCGTGGCAGGTCGAGTGCGATCGGCGCGGCGGCGGCATGCAGGGACAACGTGAGCATACCGGAGGCGACCAGGGTCTTGAGGGTGGGAAACGTCATGAAACGGCTCGTCAGGGGCTTGGAGATATCTATTGACGAGGTAGTGAGAAAAAACCCTACCTGGGTACCAGAAAAGTCGCCCCGCCCTGCTGCTCCAGGCGAACCTGCGCAAGCTTGGGCAGCGACGCCACGAACGCTTCCACATCGGCAACCTGCACCACGGCGGTAATCGCGTGCGCCCCTGGTTGCGTGACTTTCACCGGCACGGAGCGGTACCGTGACAGGGCCGCGGCAATCTCGCCGAGGCTGGCGCTTTCGAACGTCAGGCTGCCCTCGGCAAAGCTGAACGCACCCGCCGCGGAACGCCGCAGTGGTCGCATCCGCCCCGCTGCATCCACTTCGGCCACCTGGTCGCGGGTCAGCAGCATCTTTTCGCTGTCGCTGGAGAACTCGACCGTCCCCTCGGCCACGCTCACCTGTACCTTGGGCTCCAGTCGTTCGACCACGAAGCGGGTGCCGAGCACGCGAACCCGCGCGGTGCCGGCATCGACCGTGAATGGCCGGGCCGGCGCATGCCGGACACTGAAGATCGCGCGCCCGCGCAACAGGTAGACCTGCCGATCTGCCTTCCCCATCAGCACATGAAGGCGAGTGTCGGCATCCATCACGATCTCGCTGCCGTCCTCCAGCATCACCCTGCGCGTCTCGCCCGTGCCCGTCATCAGCATCTGCTCGCCCTGCCCGCGCCAGGACAGCATCCCGCCAGCGGCCGCGGCCAGCAGCAAGCCACCCACCGCGCTGTTGCGCACGAAGCGCCGGCGACTGACGTGCTCCATGGCGTTCGCCAGCGCCTGGGTCTGCGCGGTGCTGGAGAAGTTGCCCCAGAGCTCGCCAAACGCCTGGTATTCGGCGGCGTTGCGTGGATCGGCGGCGAGCCATTGGCTGAACGCCTGGCGGTCGGGATGCTCGGCGGGCAGGTCCAGCAGGCGGGTGAACCAGCGTGCCGCCTGTTGGCGTGGCGAACTCACGACACGAACTGCTCGCGCGCGTCGCGCAGGTCGAGCAAGGCCCGGATCAGGTGGCGCTCGACCATCGAGACACCGATGCCGAGCATGCGCGCCGCCTCGACCTGGCGATGGCCTTCGATGCGCACCAGCCAGAAGACCTCGCGGCAGCGCGGTGGCAGATGGTCGAGGATGCGCTGGATCGCGTCGAGGCGTTGCTGCAGATCGGCCAGGTGCTCGGCCGAAGGGGCGAATTCGGCATGGTCGCGGGCGTCCATCCACGGTTCGAGGTCACCCTCGGGCATGGGGAAAAAGCGCGAGGCGTCGCGGTAATGGTCGATCAGTACCGAATGCGCGACGCGCCGCAGGTAGGCATTGGGTTGCTCGATCCGCGCGCGCTGGCTGGCCAGAATGAAACGGATGAACGCATCGTGCAGCACATCCTGGGCACGCTGGATGCACTGGGTCTTGCGGCCCAGGCTCAGCAGCAGGTCGGTATAGGCCCAGCGCAGGTTGATTCCATTCCATTCCATCCAGCAGGCCTTCCCACGCGGTTGCTCGAAGCGACAGTCGCCAGAGTGTAGTGGCTTGCGGGAGGCCTGTAAATGAGACTGGTTTACAGTTGAGTAGCCGGCCAGCGACTCAGGCGCAGGCCCTGGCGATCCTTGCGGCCATCACCGGCCGCACCAGGCTCAGCAGGCCCAGCAGCGCCATGGCGGCGCCAACCCACAGCGGAGCGCGCAGGCCGTACCCGGCATCGATCACGCTGCCACCCGCCCAGCTGCCCAGCGCCAGGCCTGCGGTGATCACCGAGGTGTGCAAGGCGTTGACCAGCGCGCCGGGTTCGGCGGCCTTCATCACCCGGGCCACCATTGCCGGGTTCAGCGCCACGCCGGTGAAACCCAGAGCGATGAAGCAGCCCAGGCTCAGCCAGTGCTGTTCACCGGAGAGCGCGAAGCCTCCCAGCGCCAGCACCATCACGCTCAACCCCCAGCCAAGGGCAGGCAGCGTATGACGATCGGCGATGCGCCCCACCAGCATGTTGCCCAGCAGGTTGGCCACGCCGTACAACGCCAGCAGGGGCGCGACCTGGGCCGGTGCGATCCCGACCTCTTCGATGAGAATCGGCGTGCAATAGCTGAAGGCGGCGAAGGTCGCGCCGATGATCAGGCCGCTGGTGAGGTAGGCGGCCCACAGGTTGCGGTTGCGCAATGCTGCCCATTGCCGCGCCAGTGCAGGCTCGCTGCCCGCCTGGGCCTTGGGCAGGCGGCCAGCGGCCAGGGCCGTGCAGACCAGGGCAAGCACCACCACCAGCCAGGCGCTGGCACGCCAGCCGTGGTGCTGCTCGACCCAGGCCGTCATCGGCACGCCGACGACCGGCGAGAGCATCAGGCCGGCCAGCACCACGGATATCGCCCTGCCCCGCTGCTCGATGGCGACCAGCCCGGCGCACAGGGTCATGCACAGGCCGATGCAGGCGGCGCTGGACACCCCCATGAGGATGCGCGCCAGCACCAGCACGGTATAGCTAGGCGCCGCAGCGGCCAATGCGCCCGCCGCCACGTACACCGCCAGCAACCCGACCAGCGCGCGCTTGTTGCTGATGCCCCGGGAAAGCAGCAGGACAGTGACCGGCGGTCCTCCGAGCGCCATGCCCAGGGCATAGAACGCAATCAGGTTGCCCACCTGGGCCAGGCTCACCGAAAACGCCTCGGCCAGGGCGGGCATCATGCCCGCGACCATGAACTCGGCAGTCACCAACGAAAAGATGGTCAGCCCCAGCAGATAGACGGTGGGGGGCAGTTTAGAGCGGTCGGTCATGGATAACTCAGTCAGGATCATGGCCCGCCACCCTAGGGAATGTTGAACTGCTGGTCAAATACCGGTTAGCCATGGCGACCTGCGCCCCCGGCACGTCCGTGGCCAATGGGAATGAATCTATGGCTGCCGGATGCTCTCTGATGATTGCCAAGGGCGGCGTCGTTGCCCTCTAAGACTTGGAGAACACCTGTTGCCAGGACATCGCTACCGCGTGACGGCAGGCCTGCAGATCGCCTTGCTCGCAGTGACCGTTGCCCTGGGCTGGTCGCCTGTAGACCGCCAGACCTGGATGATCGAGAACACACTGATGGTCATCGGCGCTGTTGCCGTCTGGTTCACCCGCCATTCCTTCTACTGGTCGCCCCGATCATGGGCGATGCTGCTGGTGTTTCTCTGCCTGCACCAGATCGGCAGCCACTACACCTACCCCAAGGTGCCCTACAACGAGGCAATCCTGGAGCTGACGGGGATCGATCTCGACCAGGCCTTCGATGCGCGGCGCAATCACTACGACCGCTTCGTCCACCTGTGCTACGGCTTGCTGACAGCGCTACCCTTTCGCGAACTCATCACTCGCAAATGTCAGCTCGACGGGGCATGGGCCTCCCTGATGGCCTGGTCGATGGTGCTGTCCACGTCCATGCTGTACGAATTGATGGAATGGGTCGGAGGCCAATACTGGGGCCAAGGCGGCTCGGCGGTGATCGGCGCGCAAGGCGACGTCTGGGACGCGCAGAAGGACATGGCCCTGGCGGCGGCGGGCGCATTGCTCGTGCTGACGTGCCGAGGCCGAGGCATCAGGCGCCTGCAGCCCTGAGAGGAGAAGCACATCATGCGTGACCAGGCACCGGTGATCGAGCCGGGCGAGACGGCGGTACTGTTCGACGGCACCTGCAAGCTGTGCAATGGCTGGGCGAACTTCATCATTGGCCATGACACCCGGCGCCGCATTCGCCTGGCCACCGTGCAGTCACCCGAAGGCCAGGCACTGCTCGGCTGGGCGGGCCTGCCGCAGGACCGCTTCAACACCATCGTGCTGATCGACGGCGACCAGGTGTTCATCCGCTCGGATGCGATGTTCGAGATTTTCTCTCGGCTGGCGCCGCCCTGGCGCCTGCTCAACTGCGCCAAGCTGGTGCCGAGGGCCGCGCGTGACTGGGTGTACGACAAGATTGCCCTCAACCGCTACAAGCTGTTCGGGCGTTTCGATTCATGCGTGGAGCCGCGCGCCGACCACCCACGGCGGTATCTGCGGGGCGAGGATGCATGACCAGAAGCTGCAGCTCGGCTGCGTTGCTCATGTAGCGATTGATTGTAAAAAAGAATTTCATGAAGCCTGTGGGGTCTATCGACCAGGTAAACCGCAGAGGAAAACGTGCAATGACATTCGCCAAGTTCTGCCAGGCCCTGTCCGACAAGGCCGGGCATCCCCGGACCTTTCAGATTGCCTTGGGATTGATCGTCCTGTGGGCGGCCACCGGGCCTTGGTTCCACTACAACGATACCTGGC
>JAQZAY010000280.1 GCA_029239415.1 Pseudomonas sp.
GCGCTATCAGGTTGAGGCAAGCAGATGGCTATGACAGTCCATTGCGATATCGTCAGCGCGGAAGGGGAAATCTTCTCCGGTCTGGTCGAGATGGTGGTTGCGCACGGTAACCTGGGTGATCTTGGTATCGCTCCAGGCCACGCGCCGCTGATCACCAATCTCAAGCCTGGTCCGATCACGCTGACCAAGCAGGGTGGCGCCCAGGAGGTGTTCTACATCTCTGGTGGTTTCCTCGAGGTCCAGCCGAACATGGTCAAGGTGCTTGCCGATACCGTGCAACGTGCTGCAGACCTGGACGAAGCTCAGGCTCAGGAAGCCCTCAAGGCTGCCGAGAACGCCCTGAACGCCAAGGGCGCGGAGTTCGATTACGGCGCCGCTGCCGCACGACTGGCCGAGGCCGCAGCCCAGCTGCGTACCGTCCAGCAAATGCGCAAGGGCAAGTAATCTGGCCCCGGTCGGATACTTCCATTGCGATTGAGTTAAAGGGTAGCCTCGGCTACCCTTTTTCTTTTCCGAATTCTTCATCCGGTCATTCCACTGACCGCCCAGGATTGGTAGCCAGTCAATGTCACTCGATATCGTTATTCTCGCCGCTGGTCAGGGGACTCGCATGCGCTCCGCGCTGCCCAAGGTGCTGCACCCTGTTGCCGGCAATTCCATGCTGGGCCATGTTATCCACAGCGCGCGCCAGTTGCAGCCCCAAGGCATCCACGTGGTGATCGGCCACGGTGCCGAGCGGGTGCGCGAGCAGCTGAGCGCCGATGACCTGAACTTTGTCCTGCAGGACAAGCAGCTGGGTACGGGACATGCGGTGGCCCAGGCCCTCCCGGCGCTGAGTGCCGAAACGGTACTGATCCTGTATGGCGATGTCCCGCTGATCGAGGTCGAGACCCTGCAGCGCCTGCTGGCCAAGGTCAACGATGAGCAGCTGGGCCTGTTGACCGTCACCCTGGCGGACCCGACCGGCTATGGCCGTATCGTGCGTGACGGGCAGGGCAAGGTGGAAGCGATCGTCGAGCACAAGGATGCCAGCGATGCACAGAAGGCCATCAAGGAAGGCAATACCGGCATCCTCGCCGTGCCGGCCGCGCGCCTGAGCGACTGGCTGGGTCGCCTGTCCAACGACAACGCCCAGGGCGAGTACTACCTGACCGACGTGATCGCCATGGCGGTGGCCGATGGCCTGGTGGTGGCGACCGAGCAGCCTCACGATCCGATGGAAGTGCAGGGCGCCAACGACCGTCGCCAGCTCGCCGAGCTCGAACGCCACTACCAGCTGCGTGAAGGTCGTCGCCTCATGGCCCAGGGCGTGACCCTGCGCGACCCGGCGCGCTTTGACGTGCGCGGTGAAATCACCGTCGGACGCGACGTGCTGATCGACATCAACGTCATCCTCGAAGGCAAGGTGGTCATTGAAGACGACGTGCAGATCGGCGCCAACTGCGTGATCAAGGACAGCACCTTGCGCAAGGGCGCAGTGGTCAAGGCCAACAGTCATATCGACGGCGCCGTGCTGGGCGAGGGGAGCGACGCGGGTCCGTTCGCGCGCATTCGTCCCGGCACCGTGCTGGAGACCCGCGCCCATGTGGGTAACTTCGTCGAGCTGAAGAACGCCCACCTGGGCGAAGGCGCCAAGGCGGGTCACCTGACCTATCTGGGCGACGCCGAGGTCGGCGCACGCACCAATATCGGCGCCGGCACCATTACCTGCAACTACGATGGCGCCAACAAGTTCAGGACTGTCCTGGGCGAGGACGTGTTCATCGGGTCGAACAACTCGCTGGTAGCGCCTGTGGATATCCACGCGGGTGCGACCACTGCGGCAGGTTCGACCATCACCCAGAACGTCGAGGCCCAGCAGTTGGCGGTCGCGCGCGCACGCCAGCGCAATATCGATGGATGGGCAAGGCCAGTAAAGCTCAAGAAAGACTGAGTTGTCCACAGGCTGCACAAGGCCGACTTATGTGAATAAGTCGGCTTTTTCATTTTTGGAACACTGCTACCCCCTATAGGAACGGGCTTGCCCGCAATTTCCTGGGCAACCCAATACCTTCCGACTTGACGAAACCCCGCTCATAGGTTTTGATTGCAACTATTATCTTTCGAAACGAAACTTAAGCCGTCATGTCGAAGCGTAACACCCCACAACGTCGCCACAACATCCTGGCCATGCTCAACGAGCAAGGCGAGGTCAGCGTCGATGCCTTGGCCAAGCGCTTCGAAACCTCCGAAGTCACTATCCGCAAGGACCTGGCCGCGCTAGAAGCCAACGGCTTGCTGCTGCGCCGCTACGGCGGCGCGATCACCATGCCTCAGGAACTGATCGGTGATGCAGCGCAGCCGGTGTCCCTCTACAAGCAGGCCATTGCCAAGGCCGCCGTAGGTCGTATCCGCGAACACGCGCGAATCATCGTCGACAGCGGCAGCACTACCGCCGCCATGATCCCTGAGCTCGGCTACCAGCCGGGGCTGGTGGTCATGACCAACTCGCTGAATGTCGCCCGCGCGCTCGGCGACCTGGAGCACGAGCCCGTGCTGCTGATGACTGGCGGCACGTGGGACCCCCATTCCGAGTCCTTCCAGGGCCAGGTCGCCGAGCAGGTGCTGCGCTCGTACGATTTCGACCAGCTGTTCATCGGTGCCGACGGCATTGACCTGGAGCGTGGCACCACCACCTTCAATGAGCTGCTGGGCCTGTCCCGGGTCATGGCCGAAGTGGCCCGCGAGGTGATCGTCATGGTCGAGTCCGACAAGGTCGGTCGCAAGATACCCAATCTCGAGCTGCCCTGGAGCAGCGTGAACACCTTGATTACAGATGACCGCCTGCCCGTCGAGGCACGCGAACACATTCAAGCCCGCGGCATCAACCTGATCTGTGCCGCTCTCAGCTAGGAGCAACATCATATGTGTGGAATCGTTGGTGCCGTCGCCGAGCGCAACATCACAAGCATCCTGATCGAAGGCCTCAAGCGCCTGGAATACCGCGGCTATGACAGCGCGGGCCTCGCGGTCTTCAGCCAGCAGGGCGAGCTGCAGCGTCGCCGCCGTATCGGCAAGGTCAGCGAACTGGAAGCGGCCGTCGCCGCCGACCCGCTGGTGGGCCAGCTGGGCATTGCCCATACCCGCTGGGCCACCCATGGCGCCCCGAGCGAGCACAATGCCCACCCGCATTTCTCCAGCGACCAGGTCGCCGTGGTGCACAACGGCATCATCGAAAACCACGAAGCCCTGCGCCACGAGCTCAAGGACCTCGGCTACGTGTTCAGCTCCGAGACCGACACCGAGGTCATCGTCCACCTGCTGCACCACACCCTCAAGTCCGTACCGGACCTGACCGATGCCCTCAAGGCAGCGGTCAAGCAGCTGCATGGTGCCTATGGCCTGGCGGTCATCAACCTGGAGCAGCCGGATCGCCTGGTCGCGGCTCGCAGCGGCAGCCCGCTGGTGATCGGCCTGGGCCATGGCGAGAACTTCCTGGCCTCCGACCAACTGGCGCTGCGCCAGGTCACCGACCGCTTCATGTACCTGGAGGAGGGCGACATCGCCGAGATCCGCCGCGACCAGGTCACCATCTGGGACCAGGCCGGCGAGCTCGTCCAGCGCGAAACCGTGCAGTACCACGAAGGCGCAGAAGCTGCCGACAAGGGTGCCTACCGTCACTTCATGCTCAAGGAAATCCACGAGCAGCCAGCCGTTGTCCAGCGCACCCTGGAAGGGCGCCTGGGCAAGGACCATGTACTGGTCCAGGCCTTCGGCCCACAGGCTGCCGAACTGTTCGCCAAGGTGCGCAACGTACAGATCGTCGCCTGTGGCACCAGCTACCACGCTGGCATGGTCGCCCGCTACTGGCTCGAAAGCCTGGCCGGCATTCCCTGCCAGGTGGAAGTGGCCAGCGAGTTCCGCTACCGCAAGGTGGTCGTGCAGCCCGACACGCTGTTCGTTTCCATCTCCCAGTCCGGTGAGACCGCCGACACCCTGGCGGCCCTGCGCAACGCCAAGGAGCTGGGCTTCCTCGGCAGCCTGGCGATCTGCAACGTCGGCATCAGCTCGCTGGTGCGCGAGTCCGACCTGACCCTGCTGACCCTGGCCGGCCCGGAAATCGGCGTCGCCTCGACCAAGGCCTTCACCACCCAGCTGGTGTCGCTGATGCTGCTGACCCTGGCCCTGGGCCAAGTGCGTGGCACCCTCGAGGCCGGCGTCGAAGCCGAACTGGTCGAAGAGCTGCGTCGCCTGCCCGCCCGCCTGGGCGAAGCCCTGGCGATGGACGGCACGGTCGAGAAGACCGCCGAGCTGTTCGCCGACAAGCACCACACCCTGTTCCTGGGTCGCGGCGCGCAGTTCCCGGTGGCCATGGAAGGCGCGCTCAAGCTCAAGGAAATCTCCTACATCCACGCCGAGGCGTATCCGGCTGGCGAACTCAAGCACGGCCCGCTGGCGCTGGTCGACAACGACATGCCAGTGGTCACCGTGGCGCCGAACAACGAGTTGCTGGAAAAGCTCAAGTCGAACCTGCAGGAAGTCCGCGCCCGTGGCGGCCAGCTGGTGGTGTTTGCCGACGAGCAGGCCGGCCTTGCCAACGGCGAAGGCACCCACGTCATCAAGGTGCCGCACATCAGCGATGCCCTGGCGCCGATCCTCTACACCATCCCGCTGCAGCTGCTGTCGTACTACGTGGCCGTGCTGAAGGGGACCGACGTCGACCAGCCGCGCAACCTGGCGAAGTCGGTGACGGTGGAGTGAAAACCATCTGGATCAAAGCTTTTGTGGTGGTTTTAGATAATTAAAACTGTCGCTGAGGAAGGGGGCCCTGGCTCCCTCCCTCAAACATATCGCGACACATCTATCCGCCATCAACCCACTTCGACGCCAAACCTATGCAAGGAAACCAGCACCGAACCTGTGGGAGCTGGCTTGCCAGCGAACGGCTGCAAAGCAGCCGCAAACCCTGCAACCCCACTCCCCGGGAAAAAGCAGACCTCAGCCCAGCCAACCTACCTCCCCCC
>JAQZAY010000281.1 GCA_029239415.1 Pseudomonas sp.
TTGATCTGGCCAGGACGAGCGATGTAGGGCGCGTCCGGGAACAGTGCCTTGAGTTCTGGCACCAGCGGGCCGTTGGGGCCGCTTTCAAAGCTGGTGGTGAGGATGGTCGGCAGTTTGAAGAACTTGGCAAGGTCCGCCAGGGCCAGCACGTTGTTCTTGAAGCGGTCCGGCTCGATGTCGCGGACCAGGGACAGCAGGCCAGCCTGGTGGTCGACCAGCAGGACAGCGGCGTTGTTGACGTCGAGGCGGTTGTATTTGAAGTTGGTCATGTCAGTGCTTCTGAAGGTGAGGTTGTTTTCATCAAGTGGGTGTTTCGCGTTGATGAGTAAAGATTAAAACCAACACCTTTGTCGCACTAGATAGCAAAATTCAGCTTTAGCGTTCCATTCTATGAACGATACTTTTGGGCAGGGATATCGCTGGAGGGTGGGACGAGAGATACAGGTCGGGCCTGCGCCGGACCTGTAGGAGCGGTTTGAGCCGCGAAGAGGTCGATGCGGTGTCCGGCACCGGCTGCGCCGGTGTTCGCGGCTGAAGCCGCTCCCACCAATTCCAGCACTACACGAGGTGAGGCACGGCTCCATCCGGCTCTAGAGCACTACGCGCAAGCACTGCCCGGCGTGATACAGCGAGAAGCCCGACTCGTAGAACGCCGTGCGCAGCGACGTCCTGCTGACTACCTTCATCGGCGAGAACGGTACCGGCAGCGTGTCCGGGTCGTCCTTGAGCAGGAACTCGGCGAAGGCCTTGCCAATCACCGTGCCGGTGGTATTGCCGCGACCATTGTAGCCAGTCACCGCGACCAGCCCAGGAGCCGGCTCGAACAGGCGCAGGAGGTGATCGGGGGTGAAGTCGATGCAGCCGGTCCAGTGCATCTGCCAGTCGACCTTGCCCAACTTCGGGAAGTAGTGGCTCTGGATGCGGTCGGCCCAACTGCGCACGAACCACGCCGGCTTGTTGTCAACGCGGCCCAGGCTGCCCAGCAGCAGCCTGCCCTGGTCATCACGGCGAATGCTGCTGAGCACGGTACGGGTATCCCATGAGCCTTGACCGTGGGGCAGGACCGCGTCGGCGGCGGCGCCAGACAGCGGTGCCGATGCCACCTGGTAGTAATAGCCGCGGAAGTAGTGTTTTTGCAGGTTGCTCCAGTCACCCTCGGTGTAGGCACCGGTGGAGATCACCACCTTGTCGGCCTTCACCGATCCGCGCGCGGTGTTGACCCGCCAGGCATCACTCTCGCGCGCCAGTCCCTGCACCGCGGACTGCTGGAACAGCCGTCCGCCCAGACGCACTACGGCAGCGGCCAGTCCCTGGGTGTAAGCCATGGGGTTGATGGTGCCGGCGCGGCGGTCGAGCAGCGCGGCGGAAATCTTGTCGGTACCGCAATATTCCTGGCACTGGGCCCCGGTGAGCAGCTCGACGTCCGCACCGCGCCGGCTCCACTGCTCGTGGCGTGCCTGCAGGTCGGCAAGACCCGTGGCATTGTGCGCCATGTGCAGCGTGCCCTTGTGCTGCGCCTGGCAGTCGATGCCCAAACGCTCGATCATCGCGAACACCTCGCCCGGCGCTTCCCCGAGCACCTTGTTCAAGCGGCTGCCCTGCTGCTGTCCCAAAGTGGTTTCGACATCGTCGGGGCGAATCCAGGTGCCAGCGTTGACCAATCCCACGTTGCGCCCCGATCCACCCTGGCCGACCTTCCAGGCCTCCAGCACGATCACCGACTTGCCCTGTTCGAGCAGATGGATGGCTGCCGAAAGGCCGGTGATGCCGGCGCCGATGATGCAGACATCGGCCTTGTGCTCACCGGCCAGCGCCAGGGTGGCAATGGACGGCTTGGTGACATGTTCCCACAGACATTCTTGTCGCAGTTCGGGCA
Source organism: Pseudomonas sp. (assembly GCA_029239415.1). Next base: position 1,877 of record JAQZAY010000281.1, read on the forward strand.
TGGTCGGCTCCAGCTGTTGTTCTTTTTAGCAGGTAGATCCAAGCAGGCTGTCGTCCCCAATCGCGTCCCGACTGGGATGCGACCGGAGCGACGCATCAATCAGTCGAACACGATACCTTGAGCCAGCGGCAGCTCGCGCGAGTAATTGACGGTGTTGGTCTGGCGGCGCATGTAGCCCTTCCAGGCATCGGAGCCGGACTCACGGCCACCGCCGGTCTCCTTCTCGCCACCGAACGCACCGCCGATCTCCGCACCGCTGGTGCCGATGTTGACGTTGGCGATCCCGCAGTCGCTGCCCGAGGCGCTCTGGAAGCGCTCGGCCTCACGCAGGTCGGTGGTGAAGATGCACGAGGACAGGCCTTGTGGCACTTCGTTGTTCAAGCGCAGGGCCTCCTCGAAATCATCGTAGGCCAGGACGTAGAGGATCGGCGCGAAGGTTTCGTGGCGCACCACATCGCTCTGCGCGGGCATCTCGGCAATGGCCGGGGACACGTAGTAGGCGTTGGGGAACTCGGCCGACAGCTGGCGCTCGCCGCCAAACACCTGGCCACCTTCGTCGCGGGCCTTGGCCAGCGCGCCTTGCATGGCGTCGAACGACTGCTTGTCGATCAGCGGGCCGACCAGGTTGTCCTTGCGCGGGTCGCCGATGCGTACCTTGGCATAGGCCGCCTTTACGCGGGCAACCACTTCATCCTTGATCGAACGGTGCGCGATCAGGCGACGCAAGGTGGTGCAACGCTGGCCGGCGGTGCCGACAGCCGAGAACAGGATGCCGCGCACGGCCAGGTCGAGGTCGGCGCTCGGGGCCAGGATCATGGCGTTGTTGCCGCCCAGCTCGAGGATGCTGCGACCGAAGCGCGCTGCCACGCGCGGACCTACTTCACGGCCCATGCGGGTGCTGCCGGTGGCGCTGACCAGTGCCACGCGCGCATCGTCGACCAGTGCCTCGCCCGCTTCGCGGCCGCCGATCACCAGCTGGGCCAGGCCCTCTGGCGCCTCGCCAAACGCCTTCAGGGCCTTTTCGAACAGCGCCTGGCAGGCCAGCGCGGTCAGCGGGGTCTTCTCGGACGGTTTCCACACCACGGCGTTGCCACAGACCAGGGCCAGGGCTGTGTTCCACGCCCACACGGCGACCGGGAAGTTGAAGGCGCTGATCACACCCACCACGCCCAGCGGATGCCAGGTCTCACGCATGTGGTGGCCAGGGCGCTCGGAAGCGATGGTCAGGCCATACAGCTGGCGCGACAGGCCGACGGCGAAATCACAGATGTCGATCATCTCCTGCACTTCCCCCAGGCCTTCCTGGGTGATCTTGCCGGCTTCGATCGACACCAGTTCGCCCAGGTCGGCCTTGTGCGCACGCAGCACTTCGCCGAACAGGCGCACCAGCTCGCCACGACGTGGCGCCGGCACGCTGCGCCAGGCTTCGAAGGCTTGCTGGGCCTGGGCGATGCGGGTGACTACCTGGGCCTTGTCTTCGAGCTTCACCGAGGCAATCTGACTACCGTCGATCGGGGTATGTACAGGGTAGTCGCCCTGGGTGAAGGCCTGGGCCGGTACACCAAGGCGCTCGAGCAGTGCCGCAACCATGTTCGTCTCCTACATCGTGGGAATAAGTGAAATCTGATGGGATCAGTATTAATCCGATCACTCTGGCGTAACAAACGACCTTTATTCCGCATATCATTCCGCCAGGTAATGATTTTTTTGCCAGAGAGTCCGCTATGTCCAAACGCCTGGTACCGTCGATGGCCGCCCTGCAGTGCTTCGAAGCCGCAGCCCGCCACCTGAGCTTCACCCGCGCCGCCGAAGAGCTGCACCTGACGCAGAGCGCCGTGAGCAAACAGGTCGCGCAGCTCGAAGACATGCTGCGCCACCATCTTTTCCTGCGCATTCGTCGCCGCCTGCAACTGACACCGGCAGGCGCCTTGTACCTGGCCGAGGTCAACAAGATCCTGACCCAGGTCGACATGTCCAGCCGCTACATCCTCTCGTACGGCGAGCAGACCGAAGTACTCAAGGTCGCCACCCAGCCGAGCTTCGGTGTGCGCTGGCTGATCCCGCGCCTGAAGGGCTTCGGCAAGCGCCACCCGAACATCCACCTGGACATCCGCAACGAGATGGAGCCGTTCGCCCTGCTCCAGGCCACTGCCGATGTGGTGTTCTTCTACGGGCAGGGGACATGGCCGGGGGCGACGTGCATCGAGCTGTTCCGCGAGGAAGTGGTGCCGGTGTGTGCGCCGGAGCTGCTGCAGGCCCGTGCGCTGCAAGGGGCCGACGAAGTCGCCGAGCTGGTGCTGCTGCAGAGCACCTCACGCCCGGAAGCCTGGCACGAGTGGTTTCTCGAACAGGGCTTGCACACCGCCAACAGCTATCACGGGCCGCGCTTCGATACCTTCTACATGGCCCTCAGCGCCGCCGAGGCCGGATGCGGCGTGGCGCTGGTGCCACGCTACCTGGTGGCGCGCGAGCTAGCCGATGGCAGCCTGGTGATGCCCTGGAACCATGCGATGCGCAGCAGCGGCGCGCACTACCTGGCCTTCGCCGAGCATGCGGCAGAAGTGCCGAAGGTGCGGGCATTGGTGCAGTGGATAGAGGAGCACTTGGAAACGGGTCGCTGATTAATAAAAAAAGGAATGACAGCTCTACTTTTTTTCGCTTGTGCGCCGAGTCCATTCCTCGCTTTCATGTAATGGCCCACTCACTTCAGGAAGCCAGCGATGCCAGCTCATGATTTCGTCAGCCCCGACAGCATCCGCGCGCAGTTCTCTGCCGCCATGTCGCTCATGTACAAGCAGGAAGTGCCGCTGTACGGCACGTTGCTGGAGCTGGTGAGCGAAATCAACCATCAGGTCATGGCCCGGCAGCCCGAAGTCGCCGAGGTTCTGCGCTGGACCGGCGAGATCGAGCGCCTCGACCATGAGCGCCACGGTGCCATCCGCGTCGGCACCGCCGAGGAGCTGGCGACCATCGCCCGTCTCTTCGCGGTCATGGGCATGCAGCCGGTGGGCTACTACGACCTGAGCTCGGCGGGCGTGCCGGTGCATTCCACCGCGTTTCGCGCGGTGCACGAACAGTCGCTGCACATCAGCCCGTTTCGCGTATTCACCTCTCTGCTGCGCC
>JAQZAY010000282.1 GCA_029239415.1 Pseudomonas sp.
GCGCAGCAGGTGGGTCAAGGGCGCGTCGAGCTTTTCCAGCACGTCGCGATCGACCTGGGTCTTGTCGCCCTCGATGTGCAGCCGGGCCTGCTTGCCCAGTGACCGTCCCAGGTCGCGCACCATGCGCCCCTGCCCGGTCAGCACGTCGGCGATCGGCCGCATGCGACAGGCCAGCGCGGTGTCGTAGAGCGACTGCGCACGCTGGCCGGCCTGCCAGCCGAACGTGTCCAGCTCGGCCGCCTGCTGCTGCAGCACCTCGCGGGTCTGGACGAGCAAACGCTGGGTCTGCGCCAGCGCGTCGATCACCTCGACATCGTGGGGCTTGCCCTCGATCTGGGTGCGCAGATCGTCGAGCGCGCGCATGCCTTGGTCATGCAGGCGCCTGAGGCGCTGCAAGGTGGTCAGCAACGGCTTGAGCCGTTGGGTCTCGACCAGGGCCTTGCTGGACAGGTCCAGCAGGCTGTCGAGCCGGTCGGCGGTGACGCGCAGTACCCGCTCGGTGCCCTCCCCGGCGCGCTTGGGCGTCGGGTTGACGACCGGCTCCGCTACAACCGGGGGCAGCCTCGACGGTGCAGGCGGTGGCTCCGGCACCGCTGGCTCGCCCGTGCGTCCTGGACGGGCAGACGGCGCCAGCAGTGCAGCGACGCGCGCCAGAAAGACAGGGACATCCTGTTGGGCCTGGGCATCGCTCGGCGTGGCGATGCGCATCAACAGATCGGCGCCCTGCAGCAGCGCATCGATGTGCTCGGGGCGCAGGTGCAACTGCCCCTGCTGGGCAGCGACCAGGCAGTCTTCCATGACGTGGGCGACCTGCACCCCGGCGTCGAGACCGACGATCCGCGCCGCGCCCTTGAGCGAATGCGCCGCGCGCATGCAGGCCTCGAGTTGCTCAGCCTGGCGTGGGTCGCGCTCCAGCGACAGCAGGCCGACGTTGAGTACCTGCGTCTGGGCCTCGGCCTCCAGGGCGAACAGTTCCAGCAATGAGGCATCGCGCATCTGGTCGGGTGTCATGACAGGCTCCGGTTCACGGCGGCCACCACCTGCTGCGGGTCGAGCACACGCACGGTGCGGTCGCGCCAGTGCACCAGCGCCGTGGTGAAGGGCACGGCCTGCCCTTCGTTCGGCTGCGCATCGTCCCCCAGCCGATGGATGCCATCGACCTCGTCGACGGGCAACACCACCGCCCCTTGGGGGGTGGTCAGCGTCAGCATGCGCGGCACGCAGCGCCGGGTTGTGGCAGGCGATGGACCGGGATCGATCTGCAACAGTGCGCTCAACGACAGGCAAGGCACCAGGACACCACGCGCGTTGGCTACGCCCTGCAAGGCTTGCGAACGTTGATGGGGCAACGAATGAATGGTCTGCATCGGCGCGATCTCGGCCAGGCAGGCGGTGGCCAGGGCCAACCATTCCTGGCCCAGGCGGAACAGCAACAGCAGGCGACCGCTGGCAGGCGCTGACGAAACCGCCACGTCCGCCTGCCCTGCCTCCGGCTCCTGGCGCACCAACGCGTAGCGGTCGAGCAAGTGGGTCGCCGCTTCGGCATGGACCTCGCAATTGCGGCAATGCACGTGCTCGACCAGGCGCACGCAACTGCGGTCGCCCTGTACCCCGATGCGGTTCCAGCAATCGTCGATGCGGTCGGCGTCTTCGGCGATCAGGGGGATCCGTGGCGCCTCCATCATTCAGCCTCCCCACGTGCACGTGCCGCGCGAGCCAGCAGGCGCTGTGCGCCAGGCGCATCGCCGCTGGCCGTCAGCAGCGCGGCCAGTTGCGCCAAGGCCTCGGCGTGCTGGGGCTCCAGGTACAGCGCCTTGCGGTACAGCTGCTGAGCCTGCCGAGTATCGCCCGCGGTGTCGCTGAGCAGGCCCAGCCAATAGTACACCTGAGCGCGCGGTTCGAACTGCTGCAGGTAACGCTGGCACGTGCGTCGCGCCTCGTCGCTGGCGCCAGCGTTGGCCTGGGCACGAATCTGCGCCAACAACTCGGCCTCACTGTCACGGCGAACCGGAGCGATCCCTGGGGCCGGCGCTGGCGTCATCGGACGCAAGGGGCGCGTCGCTGCGACCAAGGGCCGATTCGCCAAGGGCGCGGAAAAGGCGCGAGGCCTGCTCGCTGGCGTGCGGGTCGTCGGTGGCGGCAGCGGGTAACCGGGCGTCTGGCGCACGTAGGCGAACGACTGCGCAACGCCCAACGGCCGCATGCCCAGGCGCGCCAACAGGCTGCCTTCGGCAGGGCCGATGAACAGCACGCCGTCGGGCTGCGTCATCAACGTCAGCACCTCGAAGGCACGCTGCTGCGTCGGGGTATCGAAATAGATCAGCAGATTGCGGCAGAACACGACATCGTAATGCCCGGCGCGGGCTTGGAGGCGCGGGTCGAGCAGGTTGCCAGGGCGCAGGTCGACCTGGCGTCGAACCCGCTCGTCCAGCCGGTGGCCGTCGGCCTCGCCCTGGAAGTACCGGTCGCGAAACCCCAGGTCGCTGCCACGAAAGGCATTGCGCCCGTACACGCCGCGCTCGGCCTTGGCGATCGAGTCCGGACTGATGTCCATGGCATCGATTCTGAACGCGCTGCCTGGCAGTCCTGCGTCGAGCAGGGCCATGGCGATCGAATACGGCTCCTCGCCTGTGGAACAGGGCAGGCTCAGAATGCGCAAGGGGTGGCTGTCGTGACGTGCGGCCAGACGTGTGCGTGCCAGCGTCGCCAATGCGTTGAACGACTCTGGGTAGCGGAAGAACCAGGTTTCCGGGACGATGACCGCCTCGATCAATGCCTGCTGTTCCTGGGGCGATTGCTGCAGGCATGACCAGTAGGCATCGAAGCCGCTGAGCCCCAGTGCGTCGCAGCGTTGGCGCAGGGCACGCTGGATCATGGTCTCGCCGACCGAGGCGACGTCCAGCCCGATCCGCTCGTGGAGAAACTCGAAAAACCGCTGTTCGATCATGATGGCCTCGCCTCGACCGGCGTGGGAAACAGCACGGCGCGCACGTCGTCGGGCAACAGCTGCTGGACGTCGATGCGCTGCAACAGCCCCTGCGCATCCTCGAGCACCGGCCCCAGGTAGCGCGCCTGGCCCGTGTCCAGCCCATAAGGCTTGAAGGCCTCAGCCAGGCAACGCACGGTGTCGGTGGCCCGCTCCAGCACCAGCCCCAATGGCTGGGGTGCGGCGCTCGCCTCAGCCCGGTAATGAACCAGCACCAGACGGGTACTGGTGCGACGCTGCGCCGGTTGCCCAGTGCTGCGCGCCGACAGGTCGAGCACTGGAATCAGCCGTGCGCGATGGGCCAGGATGCCGACCACCCAGGCCGGCGCCTCGGGGATCGGCTTGAGCGGACGATGGGGCAGCACTTCGATCACCTCGCGCACGTCCAGGGCGAAGCGCTGTCCGCCCAGGGTGAACTGCAGGTACAGCGTGCCCTTGGCATGCGTCGATGACGAGGGCGTGGACGTCGGCACGTTCATCGGCTTCAGACTTTGAAGCGCGACACGCCGCCGCGCAGGCCGACCGCGACCTGGCTCAGCTCGTCGATGGCCGAGCTGGCCTGGCGCAACGACTCGACGGTCTGGGTGCTGGCGTCGCTGAGCTGGGCCAGGGCCTGGTTGATCTGCTCGGCGCCGGTGGCCTGGGCCTGCATGCCGTCGTTGACCATCAGCACGCGGGGCGCCAGGGCCTGCACCTGGTGAATGATCTGGGTCAGTTGCTCACCCACCTGCTGCACCTCGAACATGCCTCGGCGCACTTCTTCGGAGAACTTGTCCATGCCCATGACCCCGGCCGACACGGCAGACTGGATCTCGCGCACCATCTGCTCGATGTCGTAGGTGGCCACGGCGGTCTGATCGGCCAGGCGACGCACCTCCGTGGCCACCACGGCGAAGCCCCGCCCGTACTCACCGGCTTTCTCAGCCTCGATGGCCGCGTTGAGCGACAGCAGGTTGGTCTGGTCGGCGACCTTGACGATGGTCACCACGACCTGATTGATGTTACCGGCCTTCTCGTTGAGGATTGCCAGCTTGGCGTTGACCAGCTCGGCCGCGCCCATCACCTGGTGCATGGTCTCTTCCATGCGCGCCAGCCCCTGCTGGCCCGAACCGGCGAGTACCGAAGCCTGGTCGGCGGCCGAGGTCACCTCGGTCATGGTGCGTACCAGATCGCGGGAGGTGGCGGCGATTTCCCGCGAGGTGGCGCCGATCTCGGTCGTGGTCGCAGCGGTTTCGGTCGCGGTCGCCTGCTGCTGACGCGAGGTGGCCGCGATCTCGGTGACCGAGGTGGTCACCTGCACCGATGAACGCTGGGCCTGCGACACCAGGACGGCCAACGACTCGGCCATCTCGTTGAAACCGGTCTGCACGGCGTCGAATTCATCCTTGCGGTCGAGGTCAAGACGCATGCTCAGGTCCCCGGATCGCAAGCGATCGAGGGCGTCGACCATGGCACGCATGGGCGTGGTGATGGTGCGCAGCAGGAGCAAGCCGCAGACCCCGGCGGCGACGATCGCCAGCGCCAGGGACACGATCATGCTGCCCTTGGCCGTGGCCACGGCGGCGACGATCGCATCGCTGGCCTGGTCGGCGGCTTCACGGTTGCGTTCGATGACCGTGTTGAGGTGCTTGCGCCCTTCCATCCAGACCGGTGTCAGCTGGTCGGTGATCAACCGCTCGGCCTGGGCATAGTTGCGCTGCCGGTAGGCCGCCAACACCTGGTCGATCAGCGCCAGGTAGTCATGCTGCAGCTTGACGAAGACATCGAAGCTGGCCTGGTCTTCCGGGGTGCGGATGGTGCCTTGATAACTGGCCATGTGCTGCTTGAGGCGGTCCTCGAAGTTCTTGTAGAGCTCAAGGTCCGTCGAGGTGATTTCGCGATGGCCACTGAGGCCGACCAGTTGCTGGCTGGTGACGTAGCTGTCGACCCAGACGCTGCGGATCATCGAGCTGTAGTACACGCCAGGAATGCTGTCCGAGCCGACGGCCTCTTCGCTGGCCTCGATG
>JAQZAY010000283.1 GCA_029239415.1 Pseudomonas sp.
ATCGATGGCCTGCCGGCCGACGTCATCACCATGAACATGGCCACCGACATCAATGCCCTGAGCGACAACGGCAAGCTGGTACCGGACAACTGGGTCAGCCGCCTGCCGAACAACAGCGCGCCGTTCACCTCGGCCACCGTGTTCATCGTGCGCAAGGGCAACCCCAAGGCCCTGAAGGACTGGCCCGACCTGCTCAAGGACGGCGTGCAGGTGATCGTGCCCAACCCCAAGACCTCCGGCAACGGCCGCTACACCTACCTCTCGGCCTGGGGCTATGTGCTCAAGAACGGCGGCGATGAAAGCAAGGCCAAGGACTTTGTCGGCAAGCTGTTCAAGCAGGCGCCCGTGCTCGATACCGGCGGCCGCGCCGCGACCACCACCTTCATGACCAACCAGATCGGCGACGTGCTGGTGACATTCGAGAACGAGGCCGAGATGATCGCCCGCGAGTTTGGCCGGGACCAGTTCGAGGTGGTCTACCCAAGCGTGTCCGCCGAGGCCGAGCCGCCGGTCAGCGTGGTCGACAAGGTGGTCGACAGGAAAGGCTCGCGTGCCGTCGCCGAGGAATACCTTAAGTACCTGTGGTCGCCAGAGGCCCAGGAAATCGCCGCCAACAACTACCTGCGCCCGCGCGATGCCGCTGTGCTGGCCAAGTACACCGATCGTTTCCCCAAGGTGGACTTCCTCTCGGTGGAAAAGACCTTTGGTGACTGGCGCACCGTGCAGAAGACCCATTTCAACGATGGTGGCGTGTTCGACCAGATCTACAGCGGGCAGTGATGATGCTTTTGCAAGGCCGCTGCCGTCCCTGTGGGAGCTGCGGCCTTGCAATCTTTCCGACCCTTGATATTCGCATCGAACTTTCCCCCCGCTTGACCGATCAGTTCCTTGAGTAACCCTTCCCGCTCGCCCCGGCCCTAGGAGTACTCCTGTGCTGCGTCACCTTTCCCTGCTCCTGCTCGGCTGCCTGCTGAGTACACACCTGCTGGCCGCCGAGCCTGCGCCCACCGAAGAAACCCCAGCCGAACCCGAAGCCGTGCTTCAAGGCGGATTGCTGGGCGCCCTGGCCGATGGCCTGGACAGCGCCGCCAAGGACATGGACCTCGATGCCCACCTGGTCGATGCCTGGCGCCTGCGCACCGACCGCGCGAGCAAGGAGGTGCAGCGCCTGGTCGATCGTCACTCGGGCAACGACACGCTGGCACTGGCCGGTGACTTCCTGCTGCTGAGCATGGCCTGGGCGACCAGCTTCGCTGTGCTGACGCTGCTCGGCCGCCTGGCCTTCAGGCGCCTGGCACGCAGCCCGCTGCTGAGCCGGCGCAAGCGGGTTCGCAGCGTGGTCGGCCTGCTGCTGCCGTACACCTTGCCCGCGCTGGCCGCCCTGCCGCTGACACTCTACGCCAGCCGCTTCCTCGACCCCTCGGTGGCCCGCGCCCTGGGCCTGAGCCTGTCGTACGCCACCAGCAGCGGCCTGTTCTCGACCTCGATCATCCTGTGCCTGATCACCCTTTTCGACGCCGGCCACAAGCGCGCCGCCGTCGCCGCGATCCGCCGCCTGGCCCCGCGCCCGCTGTTCATGATCGGTTTTCTCGCCGCCTGGAGCGACGCGCTGACCAGCGCGCAGATCGCCCGCCAGCTGGGCGGCAACATCACCAGCAGCATCGCCGTGGTCACCGGCCTGCTGGCCACGCTGGTGTTCGCCAGCCTGGTGATCCGCCTGCGCCGCCCCGTCGCCCACCTCATCCGTAACCGTTCGCTCAAGGACCGCCTGCAGCACCGAGCCCTGCAAGAGACGCTGCGGATCTTCTCCAACCTCTGGTACCTGCCGATCCTGCTGATGATCCTGGTATCGGCCGTGCACCTGGTCGGGGCTGGCGAGGAAAGCCAGCGGGCCCTGCAGAACGCGCTGCTGACCACGGTGTTGCTGGTGGGCACGGTATTCCTCAGCACGCTGCTGCAACACCTGTTCGCGCCGCACAGCGAAAACACCCCCGCGCCGCGCCTGCGGCCCTACAAGGAGCTGCTGCGCAGCCTCGCGCACGCCTTGCTGCGCATCATCATGGCCGTGGCGTTCATAGAATTGCTCGGGCGTATCTGGGGCTTCTCGGTCATCAATTTCGCCCTGAGCAACACCCTGGGCCGGGCGATCAGCGATTCGCTCAGCAGCATCGGCCTGATCCTGCTGGTCACCTGGCTGCTGTGGGTGGTGCTCGATACCGCCATCCAGGAGGCGCTCAAGCCCTCGGTGGGCCGACGCAGCACGCGCCAGCCGAGCACCCGGGTGCGCACGATCCTGCCAATGCTGCGCAACGCGATCAAGATCATCCTCGTGGTGATCTGCACCATCACCACCATGGCCAACCTGGGCATCAACGTCGCCCCGCTGCTGGCCGGTGCCGGTGTCGTTGGCCTGGCCATCGGCTTTGGCTCGCAGCAACTGGTGCAGGACGTGATCACCGGCCTGTTCATCCTCATCGAGGACACCATCGCCATCGGCGACTGGGTAGTGCTCGACTCGGGCCACGCCGGCACGGTCGAAAGCCTGACCATCCGTACCCTGCGCCTGCGCGATGGCAAGGGCTTCGTGCACTCGGTGCCGTTCGGCCAGATCAAGGCCGTCACCAACCAGTCGCGACAGTTCGCCTATGCGTTCTTCTCGGTGCAGTTCACCTACGACAGCGACGTCGACAAATCCCTGGCATTGATCCACGAGGTAGGTAAGTCGATCAGCGAAGACCCGCTGCTGCGCATCAACCTGCAGGGGCCCCTGCAGGTGTTCGGCGTGGATCGCATGGACCTCAACGGGTTTGTGCTGACCGCGCAGTTCCGTACGATTTCCGGCGGGCAATATGCCGTGAGCCGCGCCTTCAACGAGCGGCTGAAGAAGAAGGTGGACCAGACCGACAACGTCAGCTTTGCGCAGCTGTATCCCGTGGCGCCAGCGCTGCGAGGCGAGACAGCCTGAACACCAGGGCCTTCAGCCCTCCCGCCGGGTCCGCGTCGGGGAACTCCGGCGGGTTGTCCAGGCGCTCGACGAACTCGAGCCCCGGGGCCTGCTCGGCCATGCCCTGGATCAGGAACTCGGGCCCGATCGCTGGATCGTTCACACACGCCAGCACCGTCCCGCCCTCGGTCAGCAGCTCGGGCAGCCGGCGCAGGATCCTGGCGTAATCCTGGGTCAGCGCGAAGCTGCCCTTCTGGAAGGTCGGCGGGTCGATGATGATCAGGTCGTACGGCCCGTACTTGCGCACCTTGCCCCAGGACTTGAACAGCTCATGCCCCAGGAACGCGACCTGCCCCAGGTCGTGTCCATTGAACCGATGGTTGTCCCGCCCGCGGTTCAGCGCCGCCTTGGCCATGTCCAGGTTCACCACCTGCCTGGCGCCACCGGCAATCGCCGCGACCGAAAACCCGCAGGTGTAGGCGAACAGGTTGAGCACCCGCTTGCCAGGCGCCTGCTCGCGCACCCAGCGCCGCCCGTAGCGCATGTCCAGGAACAGCCCGCTGTTCTGCTTCAGGCCCAGGTCGAGCTGGTAGCGCAGGCCGTCCTCGTCGATGATCCGGTACTGGCTGGGCTCGCCCAGCAGCCACTGGCCAGGGCTGTCGGGCAGGTAGCGGTGCTGGATGATGATGGCCTGGCCGTTCCAGCGCGGACCCGCGGCCAGCCTGCGCAGCATGTCTTCAAGCTCGGCCAGCTGGCCCTCGGGCGGCTCGCGGAACAGCGCGACCAGCAACACGCCCTGCAGCCAGTCCACGGTGATCTGCTCCAGCCCCGGCCAGCAGCGGCCGCGGCCATGGAACAGGCGGCGGGTTTCTTCCGGGGCGGGGTCGAGGGCGGCGAGCAAGTGCTGCTCCAGGGTGTCGATCACAGAGGTCATGGCGAGGTCGCAAAACGAAAAGGGAGGCATTCTACCCCCCTTGCGCGCCGCCGGCCTTATTCGGTCTTGACCGTGACCCGCCTTGAGGCCGATCGCCACCACCAGCCCTGCTGCATGCCCGCGGCTGCCAGCAGGATCGCCGCCACGCCGACCCATTGCAGCGGTTGCAGGCGGTGGCCGAAGGCGATCCAGTCGACCAGGATCGCGGCGATCGGGTAGATGAACGACAACGCGCCGGTCAGCGCGGTGGGCAGACGCTGGATGGCGCTGTACAGCAGCACGTACATCACCCCGGTGTGCACCACGCCCAGGGTGATCAGGCTGGCCAGTGCGGGAACCTCGGTGGGCAAGCCGCCGACATTGGCCCAGGGGGCCAGCAGCAGAATGCCGGTGCACACCTGCACCAACGCGATCAGGTGCGGCGACGTACCGCTCAGGCGCTTGATGATCAAGGCCGCCACCGCGTACAGCAAGGCTGCGCCCAGGGCCAGGGCGATGCCCACCAGGTAATCGCTGCCACTGCCCTGCTCGCTGCCATGGGCGCTGACGATGGCCAGCATGCCGACAAAGGCCACGCTCAGCCAGAACAGCTTGGGCGGGGTGATCTTCTCGCCGAGAAACAGCGCGGCAAGCCCTACCAGCATGAAGGGCTGGACGTTGTACACGGCCGTGCCGATGGCGATCGACGCACGCGAATAGGAAGCGAACAGCAGCACCCAGTTGCCGACGATCGCCACGCCGCTGAGCAGTGCCAGCAGGAAGGTGGTACGGGTCAGCACGCCGGGCTTGAGAAAGCCCATGGCGGCGCAGATCAGCAATAGCGTCGCGGCACCGAACACGCAGCGCCAGAACACCACATCCAATACCGGCTGGCCCGACACCAGCACGAACCAGCCGATGGTCCCGGAAATCAGCATGGCGGCGACCATCTCGCTTGAGCCGCGCCGCAGTGAACTGTCCATCAGGCACCTCCTCTTGTCGATGGCCACAGTATGCTCGCGGCCAAGACGCACCATCCAGCGGATATCGAAGGCCGATCTCTGATTGCGCCTTTACTATCAAGGCAGATCCATTCTTTTACTCCACGAGAACATCATGACCGACGATATCGA
>JAQZAY010000284.1 GCA_029239415.1 Pseudomonas sp.
CCAGTCCCGCGAACTGATCGGCGCCGACCGCCGCGAAGTGCATCGCCTGCAACAGCTGGGCATGCGCGTGGCACGGCTGATCTCGCCGATTCTCTGAGCGCCTGTCCACGATCTTCATGCCGGGTTTTATCCATTTTGACTGCGATGCAAGCAGCCCTTAGCGATCTCGTGGGAGGGGCTTTAGCCTCGAGCTCTCTACGCCTAGCTAGGCACAATCGAGGCTAAAGCGGATCGCCGCCCGACCTCCCCCACAAAGGTTTCGCCCCACCGTCCGCTTTCGCCTTGTAGTTGTCCATACGCCTGTCCAGAAAGATCGTGAACAGGTTATGAGAACTGCGACGGCACTCGCTTTCATCCGGGAACCGGCAAAAAAAAGCGATTCGGTTCACACGATGGTTCCCTTTCCCCGACGAACTGCACGCTCAATGCGCAACTTTTCGTTTCTCGGCCTATCTCAGCAAACGTCGAGCCAAGCGATACGGCTAGTCAGCAATGGCGCCAACTCGCGCCTCGTTGCCCCGAAGTCGACCCCACAAGGATGTGTCATGCAGTCACTCAGTTCGTGTCGAGTCCCGTTTCGCCCAGCCTCCCTCGCTAGCGTTCGCCGTACTCTTTCCTGGCTATTGCTGACCGCCGTTGCAACGCTGCAGATCGCGCACGCCGCCACCCCTGAAGAAGAGCTGTTGCGCCAGAGAGAGCGTGATCGTGTGTTACGCGATCAACTGGAGGCACGACCAGATGTACGCCTCGAGGCCCTGCCGCAGGAAGAAGGATCGGCAACCCTGCCACGCGAGGAAACGCCCTGTTTCCGCATCGAAAGGATCGAGCTGGTGGGCGACTCGGCCGAGCGTTTTCAATGGGCCCTACAGGCGGCCAATCCCGAAAAGGATCCCGCCGTTGGACGCTGCCTGGGCTCGCGCGGCATCAACCTGACGATGAAGCGCATCCAGAACGCCGTCATTGCCAAAGGCTATGTCACCACCCGCGTACTGGCTGGTGCACAGGACCTGAACAGCGGTGTGCTGACCTTGACCCTGCTCCCCGGCCGCGTCAGCGGCATCCGTTTCGACGAACAAACCAGCAGCCGCGCCAATGCCTTCAATGCACTGCCAGCGAGCCCCGGCGACCTGCTCAACCTGCGTGACATCGAACAGGCGCTGGAGAACTTCAAGCGCGTTCCGACCGTGGAAGCCGATATCCGTATCGTGCCGGCCGCCGCCAGCAACGCCGGCCCGGGCGAAAGCGACGTAGTGATCGCCTGGCGCCAGCGCTTGCCTGCACGCCTGAGCCTGTCGGTGGACAACGGCGGCAGTAAAAGCACCGGCAAGTACCAGGGCAGCGTAGCGCTGTCGCTGGACAACCCACTGACACTCAACGACCTGTTCTACGCCAGCTTCAACCATGACCTGGGCGGCGGCGAGGACGGCGACCGTGGTTCCAAGGGCCATACGCTGCATTACTCGGTGCCTTATGGCTACTGGCAACTGGCGCTTACCAGCAGCGAATACGACTACCACCAGACCGTTGCCGGTGCGGTTAACGATTTTCGGTATCGAGGCGAAAGCCGCAACAACGAGATGCGCCTCTCGCGCCTGGTTTATCGCGACGCGGTGCGCAAGACCACGCTCTGGGGCAGCCTGTGGACGCGTAGCTCGGACAACTTCATCGACGATGCCGAAATCGAGCAACAACGTCGGCGCATGGCCGGCTGGCAGGCAGGTATCGGTCATCGCGAGTTCATCGGCCCGGCCACGCTCGACCTAGGTTTGAGCTACCGCCGGGGCACCGGTGCGCACGACGCCCTGAAAGCGATCGAGGAGAACTTCGACGATGGCACCTCGCGCTCGAAAATCATCCAGGCCGACGCGCAATGGCAAATCCCTTTCAATGCCTACGACCAGCGCCTGCGCTACATCGGCGCCTGGCGCGCGCAGTGGAATCGCACCAACCTGGTACCGCAGGACCGCTTCAGCATTGGCGGGCGCTACACGGTACGTGGCTTCGACGGTGAGAACATCCTCTCGGCCGACCGTGGCTGGACCTTGAGCAATGAGCTGGGCCTGGCTCTGGGCACCAGCGGGCAAGAACTGTATGCCGGCGTGGACTATGGCGAAGTCGGCGGCAACTCCGCCGACTACCTGATCGGCCGCCGCCTGGCCGGCGCCGTGGTCGGCCTGCGCGGCGGCTATCGGAACCTGTCCTATGACTGGTCATGGGGCACTCCGCTGAAGAAACCGGATGGTTTTGAAACCGCCAATTTCACCAGTGCCTTTACCGTCGTCCTGTCGTTCTGAGGATCGCCCATGCGCTTCGATACTTTCGACATCACCGCCCCGGCCGTCTTCGACGAGCCATGGAACGAGGCCAACGCCCTGGGCGCCGCCACCTGGCTGTGGATGCACTCCGAGGCCCACCGCGACGCCCCCCTTCATAGCTTGTCGAGGCTGTTGCTGCCGGCCCTCAAACATCGCCAGTTCGTGCTCGGCAGCGAAAACGGCAAGCCGGTGTTCTACCTGGCCTGGCTGAGCCTGGACGAAGCCACCGAGCGGCGCTACCTGAGCCATTCACCTCTGGAAATGGACGAGGCCGACTGGCGCAGCGGCGAGCGCCTGTGGGTCAACGACTGGATAGCCCCCTTCGGCCACACCGCCGCGCTCAGCCGCTTGCTGCTCAGCCACGTGTTCCCCAACAGCTGCGCGCGTGCGCTTTACCACCGCGGTGAAACACGCGGCCTGAAGATCAAGACCTTTCATGGCATTGGCGTGATCCCGGAGCAGGCCAAGGCCTGGTTCGCCGCTCATCCAATCGCCACTGAGGCCTGATTCTCCAAACGTTATCTGCGGTCCGGTACCGCAAAGGGAATTGCACATGAACAAGCACCTGCATCGAGTCATCTTCAACAAGGCACGCGGCCTGCTCATGGTGGTGGCCGAAAATGTCAGCGGCCAGGGCAAGGCGCCCGGTACACGCGAGGCGAGCGGCGCCAGCGGTAGCTGCGTGGCGACCCTGGTGCCCCTGCGTTTCGCCCTGATGAGCGCGCTGAGCCTGGTCAGCCTCGCGGCCATGCCGGCCTGGGCAAACGGCATCGTCGCCGATCCCAACGCGCCTGGTGGCCAACGGCCGAACGTGCTGGAGAGCGCCAACGGCACGCCGCAGGTAAACATCGCCGCGCCCAGCGCCGCAGGGGTTTCACGCAACAATTACAGTCAATTCGACGTGGATGGCCGGGGCGCGATCCTCAACAATTCCCCTACCAACAGCCAGACCCAGCTCGGTGGCTGGATCGAGGGCAATCCCAATCTCAGCGGTAGCGCCCGGGTGATCCTCAACGAGGTCAATTCCAGCAACCCAAGCCAACTGCGCGGCTACGTTGAAGTGGCGGGTCGCCGCGCCGAGGTGGTCATCGCCAACCCTGCCGGGATCACGTGCGACGGCTGCGGCTTCATCAACGCCGACCGCTCCACCCTGACCACTGGCCGCGTGCAGATGGAGGATGGGCGCATCACCGGCTACAAGGTCGAGGGCGGCACCCTGAACATCACCGGGCGTGGGCTGGATAGCCGCGACAGCGACTACACCGACCTGATCGCCCGCAGCGTGGAGGTCAACGCCGGGATCTGGGCCAAGGACCTCAAGGTCACTGCCGGGCGCAATCAGGTCAGCGCCGATAACAGCCAGGCCAGCGCCCTTGCCGATGACGGCAGCGACAAGCCGGAGGTGGCCATCGATGTCGCCCAGTTGGGCGGCATGTACGCCGGCAAGATCAAGCTGGTCGGCACCGAGGCAGGGGTCGGCGTACGCAACGCCGGGCAGATCGGCGCCATGGCCGGCGATGTGGTGATCGGAGCGGATGGCAAGCTGCAAAACCTGGGTGCCATCAGCAGTGCCGGCGATACTCGGGTGGCCAGCAACCAGTCGATCGACAACAGCGGCAGCCTGTACGCCAAGGGCGACATGCGCCTGAGCAGCCAAACCACTATCGACAACACTGGCGTAGTGGCCGCTCAGGGCAAGACGAGCCTGGAGGCTGACCGCGTGCGCAGCAGTGGCGAATCCCTGCTGGCTTCCGGCATCGACGCACAAGGCAACTCCGGCGCCGCCGCCGACCTGGAAATCAAGGCGCGTCACGTAGCAGCCAACGGCCAGAACCATGCCAGCGGCAAGCTCGATGTCGAGGCCGATAACCTTGACCTGAGCCACAGTCGCACTCGTTCCACTGACCTCAGCCTGAATGCACGCAATGGCGACCTCGACCTCAGCGCCAGCCAGATCGACAGCACCGGCACCCTCCAGGCCAGCGCCAGCGGCACCCTGCGCAGCGATGCCGCCAGCGTCAGCGCCGAGCAGCTGACGCTGAGCGCCAGGCACCTGTCCAACGTTGGCGGCGAACTGCTGCAAACCGGCACCGCCGCCAGCACGCTGAAGGCCACCGACAGCCTCGACAACAGCGCCGGACGCATCGCCAGCAACGCCCAGACACTCAGCCTCGAGGCGCAGACCCTGAACAACCGGGGCGGCAAGGTCGAGCATGCCGGCGACGGCCGCCTGGCACTGAACGCCCAGCGCATCGAGGGCAGCGGTGGCACGCTGCTAAGCAATGGCGAACTGCAGCTGAGCGCCCAGCAGGTCGTGCTCGCTGACGGCCACAGCCAGGGGCGCCAGGTGCTGATCGACAGTCGTGAGCTGGACAACCGCGGCGGTACCCTCCTCGCCACCGATGGTGGTTTGCTGGAGGTGCGCGATGCCCAGCGCCTCGACAACAGCGGCGGCAGCATCGCCAGCAACGGCGAGGTCAGGCTGACGGCCCAGGAGCTGCTCAACGAGGGCGGCGAACTGCTCTCAGGGCGCCTGCTCTCGCTCAACGCCGCCTACCTGCGTGGCAATGGCCGCGCCCTCAGCCTGGGCGATCTGCTTCTGCGCCAGCAGGGCGACATGAGCCTCGCCGGCCAGCTGCAGGCCAACGGTAAGCTGGACATCGA
>JAQZAY010000285.1 GCA_029239415.1 Pseudomonas sp.
GGTTCAGCGCGCTGAACAGCGCCTTGAAGCTGGCGGTGGTGATGTTTTCGTCGATACCCACGCCATGCACCGGACGGCCACCCGCCACGCGCAATTCGATGTACGCCGCGGCCTTGGCGTTGGTGCCCGCGCCGATGGCGTGCTCGTTGTAGTCCATGATCTCCACGGCCACCGGCACGCCGGCCACCAGGGCTTCCAGGGCGCCGTTGCCCTTGCCGCGCCAGTGCAGGGTGGTCTCGCCCTCGCTGGCGACTTCCACTTCCACGGCGCTGTGGCCGTTTTCTTCCTGCAGGCGGTGGCTGACCAGCGCATACGGGGCGTTGGCCTGCAGGTATTCGCGGTGCAGCAGGCTGTAGATCTGCTGGGCGGTCATCTCGAGGCCCAGGCGGTCGGTTTCGCCCTGTACCACCTGGCTGAACTCGATCTGCATGCGGCGCGGCAGGCTGATGCCGTATTCCTGCTCGAGCAGGTAGGTGATGCCACCCTTGCCCGACTGGCTATTGACGCGGATCACCGCCTCGTAGCTGCGGCCGATGTCGGCCGGGTCGATCGGCAGGTACGGGACCTCCCAGAGGGTGTCTTCCTTCTGCTGGGTGAAGCCCTTGCGGATGGCATCCTGGTGCGAGCCGGAGAACGCGGTGTGGACCAGGTCGCCCACGTATGGATGACGCGGGTGCACCGGCAGCTGGTTGCACTCCTCGACCACCTTGCGCACGCCGTCGATGTCGGAGAAGTCCAGTTGCGGGTCGATCCCCTGGGTGTAGAGGTTCAGCGCCAGGGTCACCAGGTCGACGTTGCCGGTACGCTCGCCGTTGCCGAACAGGCAGCCCTCGGCGCGGTCGGCGCCGGCCATCAGGCCCAGCTCGGTGGCGGCGATGCCGGTGCCACGGTCGTTGTGGGTGTGCAGGCTGATGATCACGCTGTCACGACGGCTGACGTTGCGGCAGAACCACTCGATCTGGTCGGCGTAGATGTTCGGGGTCGCCACTTCGACGGTCGCGGGCAGGTTCAGGATGACCTTGTTCTGCGGGGTGGGGTTCCACACCTCGATCACCGCGTCGCAGACTTCCTTGGCGAACTCGAGCTCGGTGGCGCTGAAGGTCTCTGGCGAGTACTGGAAGGTCCACTGGGTTTCCGGCTGCTGCGCCGCATACTTGACGAACAGCTTGGCGGCGTTGACCGCGATGTCCTTCACGCCTTGCTTGTCCTGGTTGAAGACGATGCGGCGGAACGACGGACACGTGGCGTTGTACAAGTGCACGATGGCCTTCTTGGCGCCACGCAGCGACTCGAAGGTCCGCGCGATCAGGTCTTCGCGGGCCTGGGTCAGCACCTGGATGGTAGTGTCGTCCGGGATGTGGCCGTCTTCGATCAGGCTGCGCACGAAGTCGAAGTCGGTCTGCGAGGCGGACGGGAAGGACGCTTCGATTTCCTTGACCCCTACCTGCACCAGGGTTTGCCAGAAGCGCAGCTTCTTCGCCGAGTCCATCGGCTCGATCAGCGACTGGTTGCCATCACGCAGGTCGGAGCTGCACCAGATCGGCGCCTGGGTGATGGTCCTGGATGGCCAGGTGCGGTCGGGCAGGTCGATGGTCGGGAAGGCGCGGTACTTCTTCGAAGGGTCTTTGAGCATGGTCATCGAAACAATCCTTGAGTGTGCGGCCGTGATCGGGCCTGCCGAACGAAAACGAGATGAAAAGGCGAGGCGACGCGATTCACCCTGGTAGTCGTGCACTGACCAGGCAGAGGCTGCGGTGTTGACGAAGCAGGATGAGGGTTGTGGAGGTTTTCATGCACTCAACCCTACCCAGTGGGGTCAGGGATGGCAAGGGGACGGAAAAAATTGAGAGGAATGCTTAAAAAAAACCATAAAGCGAGATTTTATCGCTGAGTTTTAGGATCTATGCATAATTAATTGCAAGGTCTTTGGAGGCGGCGCAAGGCATAGAAACAGTGCTGCCCCCTTCGCTGGCAAGCCAGCTCCCACAGGTACGGCGCTGCCCTTAGGATCAGCGCCGTACCTGTGGGAGCTGGCTTGCCAGCGAAGGGGGGCGCCTCGGTATCAAGGCTGGAACGCCCCGATGAAGATCGCCGGGTCCACCCGCGCATCGTTCAGGCTGACATTCCAGTGCATGTGCGGCCCTGTCGCCCGCCCGGTCGAACCCACGCGCCCGACCACCTCGCCACGACGCAATGGCTGCCCAGGCTTCACCTCGATCTTCGACATATGGCAGAACATGCTGATGAAGCCCTGGCCATGGTCGACGAACACCGTGCGGCCATTGAAGAAGTAGTCGCCCACCAGGATCACCTTGCCGTTGGCCGGGGTCTTGATCGGGGTGCCGGCGGGCACCGCGAAGTCCAGGCCGGCATGCGGGTTGCGTTCCTCGCCGTTGAAGAAGCGACGCACGCCGAACTTGCTCGACAACGGCCCGTTGACCGGCTTGTCGAGCATCAGGTTGCTCGGCAGGGCAGGGCTGAAGCTGCGGTACGCGGTGATCTGCTCGGCCAGCTCGCGCTCGATGCGCTTGAGGTCGGCAGGGTCCGGATTGACTTGGCGCTTGTTCTTCAAGGTGATGCGCTGCTCGGGGTATTTCTTGCTGGCGACGCTGAAACTCAAGAGGCGCGTGCCTTCGCTCAGGCTGGCGGTGCCGGGTTTCTGGGTCAGCGGCAGACCGACGATGGCCAGCCAGGTGTCCTGTTCCTTCACCACCAGCACCGGCTTGCCGTCGAAGCGCGCGCTGGGCGCCTGGGCAGCGGGGCCGAGGTCGACCACGGCGACGCCGCCGGGCACAGGCTTGTTGAGCTGGCGGGTGATGTAGCTGGCCTGGGCGCAGGGGCCGGCCAGCAGCAATGAGAGGGCGAGCAGGGGAGCGAACAGACGGGGCATGCTTCAGTCCAGTAGGGAAAGGGTGACCGGAGTCTGGTGGTTGTCTTCGACGCGCACCTTCAGCTCGCCTTCGCCGAGGCGGGCGGTCAGGCGCTGGCCATTGCGCGTCTGTGCCGCGCTGCGAATGGCCTGGCCACGGTCGTCGAGCAGGATGCTGTAGCCGCGCGCCAAGGTCGCGAGCGGGCTGACCACCTGCAGTGTCTGCAGCTGCGCCTGCAAGCGCTGGCGCCGGTCCTTGAGCACATCGCGCATCGCACGCGGCAAGCGTTCGGCAAGGCTGTCGAGGCGTTGCCTCAACAGCTTCAGGGCGCGGCCTGGATGCTGGGCGGCCAGGCGCGTGTCCAGGCGCCCGAGGCGCTCGTGGCGCTGGGCCATGCGCTGCATGAAGGCGCGGCGCATGCGCATGTCCAGGTCATCCAGGCGCTGGGCCTGCTGGCGCAGTCGCTCGCCCGGGTGACGCAGGCGGCGGGCCAGGCTGTCCAGGCGCAGGCGGTCGTGGGCCAGGCGGTTCTGCATGCGCAGCAGCAGGCGCCGCTGCAGGCCTTCGAGGCGATGCTGCAGGCCGCTGCTGTCGGGCGCCAGCAGCTCGGCGGCGGCCGAGGGCGTCGGGGCGCGCACATCGGCGACGAAATCGCTGATCGACACGTCGGTCTCATGGCCCACGGCGCTGACGATCGGCGTGACGCACTCGGCCACTGCACGCGCCACGGCTTCTTCGTTGAAGCACCACAGGTCTTCGAGCGAGCCGCCGCCACGGGCCAGGATCAGTGCATCGAAACCACGCGCATCGGCCAGGCGCAGGGCACGGACGATCTGCCCGATGGCCTCGCGGCCCTGCACGGCGGTGGGGATCAGGTACAGCTCGACCTGTGGTGCGCGGCGCTGGAACACGCTGATGATGTCGCGGATCACCGCGCCCGTAGGCGAGGTGACGATGCCGATGCGCTGCGGGTGCGCCGGCAGCGCACGCTTGCGCTCGGTGCTGAACAGCCCCTCGGCGCTGAGCTTGTCCTTCAGGGCTTCGAAGGCCAGGCGCAGCGCGCCGTCGCCGGCCGGCTCCAGGGTGTCGAGGATCAGCTGGTAGTCGCCACGGCCCTCGAACAGCGAGACCTTGCCGCGCACCCGCACCGCCAGGCCGTCGCGCAAGGCCTGCCGGACCCGCGTGGCGTTCTGCCGGAACAGCGCGCAACGCACCTGGGCGCCGCTGTCCTTCAAGGTGAAATAGATGTGGCCCGAGGCAGGCCGGGCGAGGTTGGATATCTCGCCCTCGACCCACACGCTGCGGAACACGTCCTCGAGCAGCACGCGGGCGCGGCCGTTGAGCTGGCTGACGGTCATGACCTCGCGGTCCAGGCCGAGTCTTTCGAAAGGGTCTTTGATCATGTGGGGGATCATAAAGGATTTGCCACTGCGCAGGGGGCTTGCCGATCACTCGCTACCTGGGGACTTGACGCAGCAGGTAGAATCGCCCTTTACCGCAGTTTCAGGCCGTTTCTCCATGAGCACCCAGAGCATCATCGTTCCCAGGCATTCCACCGTCATCGCGCACGAGGCCCGCGCCCGGGCGATCCTGCGCTGGCTGGTGCGCGAGCAGGTCATCGAGGAGCAGCTGAGCACCTGCGGACGCACCGGCAACCGCATGGCGTACGCCTTGGCCCAGGGCGCGCGCAAGGTGGCGCTGCATCCGGGGCGGTTGCCGTTCGGCGAGCCCGTCAACGGCCTCGAGGTGGTGACCGACCGCTGCATCTTCACCCCGCTCGAAGGCTTCCTCGAAGAAGCCGGCTGCCCCGAGTGCCGCCGCGAAGTCGGCGAGCCCTTGTTCGAGAGCCTGGAAGAATGGATGCCCGGGCAGACCGACAACTTCACTTGCCCGCTGTGCGGCTTCGAGGACGACATCAACGGTTTCCTGTTCCTGCAGCCGTGCGCCTTTTCCAACCTGGGCTTCATCTTCAACAACTGGGGCGATGCCGGTTTCACGCCTCGCTTCCTGGACGCCTTCGCCGACTGGCTCGACCAGCCCGTGGCGGTGGTGCAGGTCAGCGG
>JAQZAY010000016.1 GCA_029239415.1 Pseudomonas sp.
CAGCACAACATGGACCTGTCGCAGCGCCGCGCGCAGGCGGTCAGCACCTACCTGACCTCCCAGGGCGTGGATGCTTCGCGGGTATCAGTACGCGGCCTGGGCCCCGACCAGCCGGTCGCCAGCAATGCCGATGCCAACGGCCGCGCGCAAAACCGCCGGGTCGAGGTCAACCTCAAGCCGATTCCAGGCCAGCAGTACCAGTAAGCGGCAGCTGCAGGTTGAAAAAGCGGGGCAGGCCAGTAATGGCCTGCCCCGTTTTCATTTCAGCGGTTGGCCTGGATCGCGGTGAGGGCGATGGTGTAGACGATATCGTCGACCTGGGCACCGCGGGGCAAGTCGTTGACCGGTTTGCGCAGGCCTTGCAGCATCGGGCCCAGGCTCACGCAGTCAGCGCTGCGCTGCACGGCCTTGTGGGTGGTGTTGCCAGTGTTCAGGTCAGGGAACACGAACACCGTGGCGCGCCCGGCCACCGGGCTGCCGGGCGCCAGCTGCCGGGCGATCCCGGGGTTGGCCGCGGCGTCATACTGCAATGGGCCGTCGATCTGCAGGCCGTGCACGGCTTGTTGCGCCAGCCGGGTCGCCTCGCGGACTTTCTCGACCTCCTCGTCATTGGACGCCGAATCGCTCGAATTGCTGATCATCGCCACGCGCGGCGCGATGCCGAAGGCCTCGGCGGAAGCGGCGCTCTGGCGGGCGATTTCGGCCAGCTCGGTGGCGCTGGGATGCGGGTTCATCACGCAATCGCCATAGACCAGCACCTGCTCGGGAAACAGCATGAAAAACACCGACGACACCAGGCTGCAACCCGGCGCTGTCTTGATCAGCTGCAAGGCCGGGCGGATGGTATTGGCGGTCGGGTGAACAAGTCCCGAGACCAGTCCATCGACTTCGTCCAGGGCAAGCATCATGGTGCCGATCACTACCGGGTCTTCGAGCTGCTGCTCGGCCATGGGGGCGTTCAGGCTCTTGCTCTTGCGCAGGCTGACCATGGGCTCGACATAACGCCCGCGGATCAGGTCGGGATCAAGGATCTCCAGGTCCGGGGGCAGGCTGATGCCTTGGGCGCGGGCCACGGCCTGGACTTCCTCGGGCTTGGCCAGCAGTACGCAGCGGGCGATGCCGCGCGCCTGGCAGATCGCTGCTGCCTGCACGGTCATCGGTTCGGCGCCTTCGGGCAGGACAATGCGCTTGTTCGCCTGCTGGGCACGCTGGGTCAACCGGTAGCGGAAAACCGCCGGCGACAGGCGCAGTTCGCGCGGAGTGCCGCAGCGCTGGTGCAGCCAGTCGGCGTCGAGGTGCCCGGCGACGAAGTCGGTGATGAACTCGGCGCGCTCGCGGTCATCCACCGGGATCTCGCGGTTGAGCTGGTTGAGCCGGGTGGCAGTGTCGTAGGAGCCCGTGCTCACCGACAGAATCGGCAGGCCCGCCTGCAGCGCGCCACGGCACAGTTCGAGGATGCGCGGGTCAGGCTTGCTGTCGCTGGTCAGCAGCAGCCCGGCCAGGGGCACGCCGTTGATCGCCGCCAGGCTCACGGCGAGGATGATGTCGTCGCGATCGCCTGGCGTCACCACCAGCGTGCCGGGCTTGAGCAGGGGCACCGTGTTGGCCACGGTACGGGCGCAGATGATGATGGCGTTCATGCGCCGCTGCTCGAAGTCGCCCGCATTGAGCACCTGGGCCCCCAACAGGTCGGCCACATCGCGCGTGCGCGGGGCGTTGAGCTCTGACTGGAACGGGATGCAGCCCAGCAGGCGGAAGTCATTGCCGCGCAGCAGGGGCGAATGCTCGCGCAGGCGCGCGGCGAAATCGACCATGCTTTCCTCGGTGAGCACCTTGTTGAGGATAACGCCCAGTACCTTCGGGTCGCGGGGACCGCCGTACAGCTGGGCCTGCAGCTCGACCCGGCCGGACAACTCGCTGAGCACCTCGTTCTCGGGCGCCGAGACCAGGATCACCTCCGCGTCCAGGCTCTTGGCCAGGTGCAGGTTGACGCGCGCCGCGTAGCTGGCGTGGCGGGTCGGTACCATGCCCTCGACCACTACCACGTCCTTGTCGATGCAGGCCTGGTGGTACAGGGTGATGATCTGCTCGAGCAGCTCATCGAGCTGGCCTTCGCCAAGCATGCGCTCCACGTGGGCCAGCTTCAGCGGCGTCGGCGGCTTGATGCCGTGGGTGCGCGCGATCAGCTCGCTGGAGCGCTCCGGGCCGGTATCACCGGGGTGCGGTTGGGCGATCGGCTTGAAGAAGCCCACCTTGAGCCCGGCCCGCTCGAGCGTGCGGACCAGGCCCAGGCTGATCGACGTCAGGCCGACGCCGAAGTCGGTTGGCGCGATGAAAAATGTCTGCATGCGTACTTCTCGAATAAGCGGTGCAAAAGAATCCTAGCCTATCGCCATCGGATCACGCGCGCACCAGCCGCAGGCGAATTCCTGGCCGATACGCTGGCGCCGCTGTCCGGCATCGAGTACCCACGGCCGCACCTGCCACGGCGGCTGGTGGCGCAGGTGCTGGGTATGCCCGCACGACAGCTCGACCACCCAGTGGCCGTCCTCGTCCTGATGGAAGCCCTGCACCCGACTGACGGGCGGGGCATTGTCCGGCTGGCGTTCGCAATCGGACGATGCCTTGGTTACACTTGTTCGTTCTACATTCTTCTGCAAAAGGTCTCGCCCCATGCTGATCGCCGCCAACAAGGCTGTCTCCATCGACTATACCCTGACCAACGACGCCGGGGAGGTCATCGACAGCTCCTCCGGTGGTGCGCCGCTGGTCTACCTGCATGGTGCAGGCAATATCATCCCGGGCCTGGAAAAAGCCCTGGAAGGCAAGCAGGCCGGTGACGAGCTGGACGTCAGCATCGAGCCGGAAGACGCCTATGGCGAATACTTGGCCGAGCTGGTCAGCACCCTGAACCGCAGCATGTTCGAAGGCGTCGACCAGCTCGAAGTCGGCATGCAGTTCCATGCTTCGGCGCCGGACGGCCAGATGCAGATCGTCACCATCCGTGACCTCGACGGCGACGACGTGACCGTCGACGGCAACCACCCACTGGCCGGCCAGCGCCTGAGCTTCAAGGTCAAGGTCGTGGAAGTGCGTGACGCCAGCGAAGAAGAAATCGCTCACCGTCACATCCACGGTGAAGGTGGCCACCAGCACTGATCCTGAGCGCAGAGGAGGTTATCCAATTCTGCGCTAAGCTCAGAACGCCAGGCGCGCGAGCAAGCCGGCTTCCCCTTGCAGGTGAGGGTGAACGGCTTGGACGGGCGCCTTTTTAGTGGGCGGGATTTGCCTGCGCGGCCTTTGGGAACCTGTATGGGGAGTTCATCATGAGTGCATTTCACGACCTGAAGTTACAGGCGCTTGACGGGCAGGAGCTGCCATTGGCACCGTTCAAGGGCAAGGTGGTCCTGGTGGTCAACGTCGCCTCCAAGTGTGGGCTCACGCCGCAATACAAGGCGCTCGAAAACCTCTACCAGCACTACAAGGACATGGGCCTGCGCGTACTGGGCCTGCCCTGCAACCAGTTTGCCGGGCAGGAGCCGGGCAGCGAGCAGGACATCCAGAGTTTCTGCAGCCTCAACTATGGCGTCAGCTTTCCCCTGGCGGGCAAGCTCGAGGTCAATGGGCCGCATCGACATCCCCTGTATCGACTGCTGGCCGGAGAAGGCGCGGAGTTTCCAGGCGACATCACCTGGAATTTCGAGAAATTCCTGGTGGGCAAGGATGGCCGGGTACTGGCCCGGTTCGCGCCACGCACGGCTCCGGACGACCCAAGCGTGGTGCAGGCGATAGAAAAAGCCCTCGGGTGATTCACGCTGGCGCCCTGTTCAGGCGCCCCCACAGATCTGGCGGCGGTCCGTTGCCAGGTCAACCTGCCTGCACGCACTTTGCAAATGCCCCTCGAACTGCTCGATGATCGCCTGCCAACCCTGGCGGCTGGCGTGCTGGCGGGCATTGAGCCGCACCCGGCGCAGGGTTTCCTCTTCTTCGAGCAGCCAGACGGCCGCATCGATGAACGCTGCCTGATCGCCAGGCATGGCCAGCGCACCATTGTGGCCATGCCAGATATGCTGGGCTGCGGCGGCCTCGTCGTAGGCGACCACCCCAAGGCCCGAGGCCAGGGCTTCGAGCACCACATTGCCAAAGGTCTCGGTCAGGCTCGGAAACAGGAACAGGTCGCCGCTGGCATAGTGCGTGGCCAGCGCTTCGTCTCGCTGCACGCCACAGAAGACGGCCTGCCTCAGTTGCTGTTCGAGACCGGCCCGTTGCGGCCCGTCGCCCACCACGACCAGGCGGATACGCCGCTGGGGGTAGCTACGCTGCAAGGCTTCCAGGCAGGGATGCAGCACACCGAGGTTCTTCTCGGGAGCCAGCCGTCCGACATGCAGCACGGCAATGTCCCCGGGCCTTAGCCCCCAGCTGTCGCGCAGGGCCTGGCAACGCCGCGCCGGGTTGAACAGGCTGGCGTCCACCCCCCGCGCCATCAACGCCAGGCGCTCGAAACCGCGCCGCTCGAGCTCCAGGCGCTGGCTGTGGCTCGGTACCAGGGTGGTCGCGGTGCGTCGGTGGAACCAGCGCAGGTAGTGGGTCAGCAACCTGGCCAGCAGGCCCAGGCCGTACTGCATCGAATACTGCGCGAAGTTGGTGTGAAACCCGCTGACCACGGCGATCCCCAGGCGCCGCGCAGCACGCAGGGCGCTCAGGCCGAGTGGACCTTCGGTGGCGATATACAGCACGTCCGGCCGTTGCTGGCGCCAGCGCCGCAGCAGCCTGTGCATCGAGACCTGGCCCCATTGCAGCCCGGGGTAGCCAGGCAACCCCCAGCCCTGGCAGAGCAACAGTGCTTCGCTTTCGCCGCCCGGGCAGTCGCCGGCCTGGCGCGGACGCACCAGCTCGACCTGGTGTCCCCTCAGGCGCAAGCCCTCGCTGAGCTGGCCAAGGGTATTGGCCACGCCGTTGATTTCGGGTGGGAAGGTTTCGCTGACCAATGTGATGCGCAAGGGAAGTAGGCTCATGAACGCGAGTCTGGCGCGCCTGGGTTGCGGTTATGTGACTCAAGGATGACCGCATTGTGATCAACACGGTGCAAGTCGTGATACCGCCGGGCGCTATCCCCCGAAAACATTCAAGAAGCTGTCCATGCCAGCCGATGAACAATCATCAGGAAAGGCGGGGCGCGCCGGAGGCGGTTATGTTCAATGGAAAATTGAAGGAAAAAGTGCAGCGACTGCGCGAAGCATTCCTGTGCGTCGAGCAGGTCAATGACAGTCTCGACAGAGAGATGCTGGTGATGCGGCTCGATCCGCAGGGACGCATCGAAAAGGTCAATGCCAATTTCGAAAGGGACATGTTCTACCGCGTCGAACAGTTGGCCGGGCGCCACCTCGAGGAAATCGTGCCGCCCCAGGTGAAGGCGCTGGACTTCCATCAGCGCATGAGGGATGCGCTCACGCGCGGACAGCATTTCAGCGGTGCGTTTCGCCTGTTGCGCGGCAATGGCCAGGAAGCCTGGCTTCGCTCCATCCTGCAGCCGATCCGCAGCGCCGATGGCACGCTCAAGTACTTCACCCTGCACTCCAGTGACCTGACCCGGACCATCGAGACTTCCTGCGAACACGAAAGCCTGATCAAGGCGCTGATGCGTTCCACCGCGGTGATCGAGTTCAATCTCCAGGGTGAAGTGCTGACCGCCAACGACCGCTTCCTCCAGACCATGGGCTACCGCCTCGAACAGGTGCGTGGCAAGCACCACCGGCAGTTCTGCACGTCCGAAGAGGTCAATAGCCATGCCTATGAGGCATTCTGGGAAAAGCTTCGCCGAGGCGAGTTCGTGGCCGACCGCTTCAAGCGTGTCGACGCCCACGGCCGCGTGGTATGGCTGGAAGCCTCGTACAACCCGATCATCGATGCCCATGAGCGCCTGTACAAGGTGGTCAAGTTCGCCACCGTGATCACCGACCAGGTCGATCAGGAACAGGCCGTTGCCCAGGCGGCCGACATTGCCTACACCACCTCGCTCGAAACCGACGCCTGCGCGCGCAAGGCCACCGGGGTGGTGTCCCAGACCGTGGCGGTCATGCGCGAACTGGAAGGCTTCATGCGCGAAGCGGCCGAGGGGATAGAAGCGCTGGACAGGCAGTCGCGGGTCATCGGTGCGATGATCAAGACCATCAGCGACATCGCCGGCCAGACCAACCTGCTGGCGCTCAATGCCGCGATCGAGGCGGCCCGCGCCGGCGAGCAAGGCCGTGGCTTTGCCGTGGTTGCCGATGAAGTGCGCCAGCTGGCTTCGCGTACCAGTACCGCCACCGAGGAGATTGCCCGGGTGGTACAGCAGAACGAGAAACTTGCCCAGGCCGCGGTGGGCATCATCGACAGCAGCAAGCGCCAGGCCGAGCAGGGCCTGAGCCTGGCCGGCGAAACCGGCATGGCCATCGACGAGATCCAGGACGGCGCCAGGAAGGTGGTCGACGCCGTGGGCCGTTTCTCCAGCCAGCTCAACGCCTAGGGAGGGTCCTTCGCGCGCATGGGGCGCGCGAAGGACGATATCACGCAAGCTGCTCGTACACCTCGCTGACGATGTGCATGAAGCCCTCGAAGTCGAGGTCACCGCCATCGGCACGGTGCGCCTTTTCGAAGGATGCGCGCACGCTGAATATGCCGGAGTGGCTCTGCGAGTACACTGGCGATTCTGCGTGCTGCACCGCGTCGACCACCGCGTCGACCAGTGAGGCGTGGTGGATCACCAGGCCCTCGCGGGGGTCGTTGACACTGTTGATGTAGAGGTCGTCAGGCGCGGTATGCACGCCTTTGCCCTGCAGGGCCTCGGCAAGCCTCCAGCGTGCCTTGTGCTGCAGGATGCGCAGGCCTTGCAGGTGCTCGGGCACACCGCTCAGGTCGACGTAGTCGCGATCATCTGTTTGAGACTTCATGGTCATGTTCCTCGGGTTCGCCTGGCTGCCTCATTGCAACCAGGCGCCCAGTAGGCACCGGAGCCCCGCGCCCCATGCCATACACAGTTACTACTTGCCCTCGCGCACCCAGAACAGCGTCGCCCCGGCCACCGCAGCAGGCATCATCAGGATGTTGACGAAGGGCACCATCAGCGCCAGGTAGGTGATGCCGCCAAAGCCCAGGCTCTGCCAGCGCTTCTGGCGCAGCCAGGCGAGCATGTCCTGCCAGCTCATCTTGTTGTTGTCGGCCGGGTAGTCGATGTACTGGATGGCCATCATCCAGACCCCGAACAGCAGCCACAGGGGCGCGGCGACGATGTTCACCACCGGGATCAGCGACAGGATGAACAGGCCGATCGCGCGCGGCAGGAAATAGCCCAGCTTGCGCATCTCGCGGCTCAGCGTGCGCGGCACCATGGCCGCCAGCTCGCCCCAGCTGAAGGCAGGGAAGGTGTCCTGGCCGCGCACCACCACCTCGACCTTTTCGGCCAGGAAGCCGTTGAACGGCGCGGCAATGATGTTGGCCACCAGGGTGAAGGTGAAGAACACCAACAGCACCACCAGCACGACGAACAGCGGCCACAGGATGTAGCTCAGAAAGCCCAGCCACTGCGGCAGGGCGGGCATCAGGGCGTCGACCCACAGGCTGAACTGATGCCCTGCCAGGTAGACAAGGCCCACGAACAGCACCAGGTTGGTCAGCAGTGGCAGCAGCACGAACAGGCGCAAGCCTGGGCTCAGGACCAGCTTCAAACCTTCGCGCAGGTACTGTGGGCCAGAGAGGACGGGGGCTTGCATCAAGAAACTCCGGGATAGAGGAAACGCGCCGACCTTACCGAGTTTGACGGCTTGGCGAAAGCGGGGCGAAGTCAGGGGAAACGGGCTGTAACAAAAGCTGCGGGTGTGCAGGCCATCCATCCATTTGTCGACGAGCGAAGACGGATGGCCTGGAATAGAGCCGGTCTATAAGGTGGATTGTGTAAGGGTATTTCCGTAATCTCTGCCACCTCGCTAAAGTGCGCACATTCTTTTTCAACGCCTTCGGATCCTGACTTCAAGGAGATTCCATGAGCATTCTGGTCAACAAGCAAGCCCCTGATTTCGACGCAGCTGCGGTACTGGGCGACGGTTCTATCGTCGACAGCTTCAAGCTTTCGTCCCTGCGTGGCAAATATGTCGTGCTGTTCTTCTGGCCGCTGGATTTCACCTTTGTCTGTCCATCGGAAATCATTGCCCATAACAATCGCATGGACAAGTTCCGCGAACTGGGCGTCGAAGTGGTCGGCGTGTCGATCGACTCGCAGTTCACCCACCACGCCTGGCGCAGCACGCCGGTCGAGAAGGGCGGCATCGGCGAAGTCGAGTTCACCATGGTCGCCGACGTCAAGCACGAGATCACCCGTGCCTACGGCATCGAGCATGAAGCAGGCGTGGCCCTGCGTGCCTCGTTCCTGATCGACCAGCAAGGCGTGGTCCAGCACCAGGTAGTCAACAACCTGCCATTGGGTCGCGAAGTCGACGAGATGGTGCGACTGGTCGAGGCCCTGCAGTTCACCGAGCAGCATGGTGAAGTCTGCCCGGCCGGCTGGCGCAAGGGCCAGAAGGGCATGAAAGCCGACGCCAAGGGCGTGGCCGACTACCTGGCTGAAAACGCCACCAGCCTGTAAGGCGCATTCGCTTTTCAGGACCTGCGGCCAACGGCCTTCCCCAAGCGCCGCGCAGGTTCTTTTTTATTCCCGCCGGCCCAGCCGGCGCCCCAGGCTGGCCGAACCGCGCCAGCCCGACAGGAGCCCGTCATGTCTGAAGCACGTCATTCGCGAGTCATCATTCTTGGTTCCGGTCCTGCCGGCTACAGTGCCGCTGTCTACGCCGCCCGTGCCAACCTCAAGCCGCTGCTGATCACCGGCATGCAGGCCGGTGGCCAGTTGACCACCACGACCGAAGTCGACAACTGGCCGGGCGATCCCCATGGACTGACCGGCCCTGCGCTGATGCAGCGGATGCAGGAACACGCCGAGCGTTTCGAGACCGAGATCGTCTTCGACCACATCAACGCCGTCGACCTGGCCAGCAAGCCGTACACCCTCAAGGGTGACAGCGCCACCTACACCTGCGACGCGCTGATCATCGCCACCGGCGCCAGTGCCCGCTACCTGGGCCTGCCATCGGAAGAGGCGTTCATGGGCAAGGGTGTCTCGGCCTGCGCGACCTGCGACGGTTTCTTCTATCGCAACAAGCCAGTGGCCGTGGTCGGTGGCGGCAACACTGCCGTCGAAGAAGCCCTGTACCTGGCCAACATCGCCAGCAAGGTGACCCTGATCCATCGCCGCGAAACCTTCCGCGCCGAGAAGATCCTGGTCGACAAGCTGCATGCCCGCGTCGCCGAAGGCAAGATCGAGCTCAAGCTCAATGCCACCCTGGACGAAGTGCTGGGTGACAACATGGGCGTGACCGGTGCCCGCCTGAAGAACAACGACGGCAGCAGCGACGAGATCAAGGTGGACGGCGTGTTCATCGCCATCGGCCACACGCCGAACACCTCGCTGTTCGAAGGCCAGCTGACGCTCAAGGACGGTTACCTGGTCGTCCAGGGCGGTCGTGAAGGCAATGCCACCGCCACCAACGTCGACGGCGTGTTCGCCGCGGGCGACGTGGCCGACCATGTCTACCGCCAGGCCATCACTTCGGCCGGCGCTGGCTGCATGGCGGCACTGGATGTCGAGCGCTACCTGGATGGGCTGCAGAACGTGTCGTTCTGACAGGCAATCGCAGCGAGAAAAAACCGGCCAGTGGCCGGTTTTTTCATGTTGGGCGAATGCCTCAAAGACTCAGGCGCATCGACAGGTCCACCGCCTTCACATCCTTGGTCATCGCGCCGATCGAGATGTAGTCCACCCCCGTCTCGGCGATCACCCGCAACGTCTGCTCGTTGACACCGCCACTGGCCTCGAGCTTTGCCTTGCCGGCAGTGAGGCGCACGGCTTCGCGCATCTGCTCGAGGTCGAGCTCGTCGAGCATGATGATGTCGGCGCCTGCGTCCAGCGCTTCACGCAGCTCCTCGAGGCTCTCGACCTCGACCTCCACCGGCTTGCCGGGAGCGATGCGCCGCGCGGCGGTGATCGCCTCGGCGATGCCACCGCTGGCGGCGATGTGGTTTTCCTTGATCAGGAATGCGTCGTACAGCCCGATGCGGTGGTTGTCGCACCCCCCACAGGTCACCGCGTACTTCTGCCCCAGGCGCAGCCCTGGCAGGGTCTTGCGGGTGTCGAGCAGGCGCACGCCGGTGCCTTCGACCAGCTCGGCCAGCGCGCTTGCACGGGTGGCGACACCCGAGAGCAACTGCAGGAAATTCAGTGCCGTGCGTTCGCCACTGAGCAGCGAGCGGGCCGGGCCTTCGAGATGGAACAGCGCCTGGTTGGCCTGGGCGCGATCACCGTCGACCACTTGCCAGTGCACTGCCACGCGCGGGTCGAGCTGGCGGAACACCGCGTCGACCCAGGCCGTGCCGCTGATCACGCACGCCTCGCGAGTGATGATGGTCGCCTTGGCCAGGCGCTCGGCCGGGATCAGTTGGGCTGTGATATCGCCACTGCCGATGTCCTCGAGCAGCGCGCGGCGCACGTTGGCTTCGATTTCGGCGGTCAGGTCGGCGAGGCGTAGGTTCGGCATGGTGGACTCCACAAGCTAGATGCGGGCGATTATAGGGCAGGGGGGGCCGCTGTACAGCCACTGCGAGGACGACCTTTGGTCAGGCGCACTGAGCATTCTGCTCAATCGACTGTCTATCAACCCAGACGAACGGATGCTTGGCGCCAGGCCTGCTTTACCTGATAATCGCGCCTTGCATTTGGCGTCATGGCTTTGACGAGTCGTTGTCACTGGTGGCAACCACCCCCCAGCAAGGAGTTTGGGATGTATAAGGAAGGGAAGGTGGTGAGCCTGGCGGCGGTCAATCTCAGAGGCCTGCGGTCGCCCTCGCCATGCCTGCCGGTACTGCTGTTGCAAGTCCGTGACAAGGCCGCACTGCAACTTCGTCAATGCTTGCAGGCATTGTTCGACAATGCCGACGACACGCTCTTCGAAATGGCCGACAAGGCCGTCGGCCCTCTTGAACAGCACCTTTTCTTCGAGGCCATGCGTGACGTGCGCCTCAAGCGCAAGAGCATCGAGCGCGAGTTCATCGATACCTTCCACGACGCCTTCTCGACGATCGGCCGCCCCGCCCCGTTGACCCACCTGCCCGATGCCCCGGGCCATGGCCAGCAAGAGCAGGAGCGCGCCGTTGCCATCCAGGGCATGGTCGAGCGCGTGCTCTCGCGTGACAGGTTTGCCCTCCAGCACCTGTGCCTGCGCTTCCAGAGCCTGCTCGGGCAGGCGGTCGACGAGCCCTGCAACCCGTTGGCACCCGCCAGGTTGTGCCGGTACTTCCTGCAGGCCGGGCGCAACCTCGGGGTCGGGTTCAAGGTCAAGCTGATCCTGCTCAAGCTGTTCGAGCGCTACGTCCTGCGCGATGTCGACCTGGTCTATGGTCAGGCCAACCAATTGCTGGCGGCGGCCGGCGTACTGCCAGAACTCAAGACCGTGCCGCGTCGCCGGGTCGATGATCGCCAGCGGGTCACCTCGCGTGAGCCGGCCAACCAGAGCGAGGCGCAAGAGTTGCAGGAGCGCAGTGCGGGACGGGCGTTCATGGCGTCGCTGCAGCCCTTGCTCGCCCCTGTGCGTGGACGCGTCGCCCCGCGCTTGCAAGGCAATGGGCCTGCGGCATCCATCGCCACCGTCGACCTGTTGCGCCTGCTCTCGCACCTGCAGCACTTCGTGCCTGCGGCAGGCGAGAACGACGAGTTCGCCCCCGGGCAGCAACTGGAACAGTTGCTGCTGAGGATCAACGCCCGCAGCGGCAACCGGCGGCAGATTGCCGCGACCGATGAAGACGTGATCAACCTGGTCGGCATGCTGTTCGACTTCATGCTCGACGACAGCAACCTGCCGGTCCTGCTACGGCAACTGATCGCCCGCCTGCAGATCCCGTACATCAAGGTGGCCCTGCTCGATGCGACGTTGTTCACCCGTACCAGCCACCCGGCCCGTCGGTTGCTCAACGAGATCGCCCTGGCGGCACTGGGCTGGGACAACGATGGCGACCTGCAGCGAGACTCCCTGTACCTGCGCATCGAGCGGATCGTGCTGCGCCTGCTCAACGATTTCACCGACGACCTCCACCTGTTCAGCGACCTGCTGGCGGAGTTCCTGACCTACAGCAGCGACGAGCGCCGGCGCAACGATCTGCTCGAGCAGCGTACCCGCGATGCCGAGGAAGGTCGCGCGCGCACCCTGCTGGCCCGCCAGCGTGTGCAGCAGGAACTGAACCTGCGCCTGCATGGGCGGGTGCTGCCGGAAGCGGTCGTGCAGATCCTGGTGCAGGCCTGGAGCCAGATGTTGATGCTGGCCTGCCTCAAGCATGGCGAGCGGTCGCGGGCCTGGGCCCAGGGCTTGCTGACCATGGATGCGCTGCTGGCCAGCGTGGCGCCGCACCGCGAGGCGCTGGCGCGCCAGCAGTTGCTCGAACAGGTGCCCAGCCTGCTCAAGGCACTGCGCGAAGGGCTGGCGGCGATTGCCCTGGACTCGAACACGACGCGTGAATTCTTTGCCCAGCTGGCGCAGTTGCACTTGCGCGCCTGCTCCGCGCATGACCCTGGCCCATTGGAACCGGATAGCGCCCTGAGGGAAATCCTGGTGCAGGACGAGATCGTCCTCGCCGTTGGCGAAGAGCCCGCCTGCGCGCCTTTGCTGCAACTGGACGAACACCATCGGCAGTTGCACCAGTTGCAACGCCTTCGCGTCGGCAGTTGGGTGGAGGTGCGGGACGAGGGGACGCCGATGCGCTGCAAGCTGATCGCCTGGATCGCCGGCACCGACCGCTTCGTCTTTGCCAACCGCCACGGCGTGAAGGTCCGCGACTGGAGCCGTACCGGGCTGTTGATGGCGCTGCGCCGCGAGGATGTGCGCCCGCTTGACGATGGCCTGCTGTTCGACCGCGCATTGCACGCGGTCCTCGAGCAATTGCGGAGCCAGCCGGCATCGTGAGGGTGGTGAAACGTGCATGCAAGCGTCACGGCCTGGGGGCATACTGAGGCAATGTCCATGTGTGCCAGGATCTGCCCATGCAATTGAACCGCGATACTGGCTGGTTCAGCGGTGTCACCCACTGCCCTTCACCGAATTTCAATGCCCGCGCCGCAGGCGAGTGCATCTCGTTGCTGGTGATCCACAACATCAGCCTGCCACCTGCCTGCTTTGGCACCGGCAAGGTGCAGGCATTTTTCCAGAACGCCCTGGATCCCGACGAGCATCCCTATTTCCAAGGCATCTGCCACCTGACTGTCTCGGCGCATCTGTTCGTCGAGCGCGACGGGGCAGTCACCCAGTTCGTCTCGTGCCTGGACCGCGCCTGGCACGCTGGCGTGTCGCGATTCGACGGGCGTGAAGGCTGCAATGATTTCTCTATCGGCATCGAGCTCGAAGGCACCGACGAACTGGCGTATACAAATGCCCAGTATGCGGCCCTGGAGCAGCTGACCCGGCAGATACAAGCGGCGTGGCCGGCGATCGACGCCCAGCGCATCTGCGGGCACAGCGAGATCGCGCCAGGGCGCAAGACCGATCCAGGGCCTGCCTTCGACTGGCAACGCTATCGCAAGGCCCTGCAAGACTTCGAGGGGAACGCATGAGTTTTCTGGTGTTGGTGCTGGTGCTTTGGGTCGAGAAGTTCTCTGTCTTGCGCCACCGGCTGCAGCGCGACGGTTTCTTCCTGGGCGAGCTGGCGCGCCTGCAACGTTCCGGCAAGGTCCAGCCCTGGTGGACCCTGGGCATCCTGGTGCTCGCGCCGGTCGCCGTGCTGGTGCTGCTGCTGCATGTGCTCGAGCCTGTCGCCTATGGGTTGCTGGCATTGCCGGTGCACTTGCTGGTGCTCATCTACAGCCTGGGCCGGGGCGACACCAGGGCAGCCCTCGGGTCTTTTCGCGATGCCTGGCGGCGCGGCGACCCGCAAGCCGCGCTGCATGCTGCCGAACGCGACCTGGGCCTGGCCGCCGACGATGCCCAGGGCTTGCTCGAGCGGGTCCAGGAGCATCTGCTATGGCAGGCCTACCAAGGCTTTTTCGCGGTGATCTTCTGGTATTTCCTGCTCGGGCCCGCCGCGGCGCTGGCCTACCGGCTGCTCGACCTGGTTGCCGCCCACGCTCATCAGCCGGCGCTCAAGGCACGCGCCGAGCAGCTGCGTCATGTCCTCGACTGGTTCCCGGTGCGAGTGCTGGCCCTGAGCTTTGCCCTGGTCGGCAACTTCATGGCGGTGATTCGCCTGATGCTGATCGAGCTGCTGAACTGGCACCTGCGCGCCAAACACTGGGTAGCCAGGGCAGGGCGCCTGGCCGACGACCTGGCGCCGGGCGAGACGGGCCCGCAAGGCCTGGCAACGCTGGACAGCCTGTGGGAGCTGCTGCTGCGCTGCGCGGTACTGTGGTATGCAGCCTTTGCCCTGTGGACGGTACTGGCCTGAAACCTGCGCGCCGGGCGAGCTACCAGCCGAACAGCTCGCAGGCATTGCGGCTGGTCGCCTCGGCCAGGGCATCGGCTGTGACCCCGAGCAGTTCGGCCAGGGCGCTGGCGATCTCGGGCAAATGCTCGGGACTGTTGCGCTGGCCGGGAAACATCGCCGGCGCCATGTCCGGGGCGTCGGTTTCCAGCACCAGACTCTCAAGAGGCAGGCGTGCCACGGTCTTGCGCAGGCGCAGTGCCTGGGGCCAGGTGGCGGCGCCGCCCAGGCCCAGCCGGAAGCCCAGCTTGATGTACTCGCGGGCTTCTTCATGGCTACCGGCAAAGGCGTGGATGATCCCGCTGCGCCGTGGCTTGTAGCGCTTGAGCGTGGCGATCACCTGGGCATGGCTACGGCGTACGTGCAGCAACACCGGCAACTCGAGGTCCACGGCCATTTGCAACTGCGCCTCGAACAGCGCCTGCTGGCGCTGCTTGTCGAGTTCGGGCAGGTAGTAGTCCAGGCCGAACTCCCCTACCGCGCATAGCTGGCGATCGCCCCGCAGGCGCTCCAGCCATTGGCGCAACTGCAGCAGGTGTTCGGGGCGGTGCTGGTCGAGGTAGACCGGGTGCAGGCCGTAGGCGGCGTGCAGGCGGCTGTCGCTGTGGACCAGATCATGGATGCGCTGCCAGTTGTCCTGGTACACCCCCAGCACCACCAGGCGCTCGACCCCGCGCGCGCAAGCATTGTCCAGCAGGCGCGCGCGGTCGGCGTCGAAATCTTCGAAGTCCAGGTGGGTGTGGGTGTCGATCAGTCGCATGGGCGAGCTCGGATGCATTTCATGCAGACCCTAGCGGATGCATTTCATGCAGACCCTAGCGGATGCGTTGCTTGAATGTGCGGGCGATGGCGTGCACCCCAGGCTCGTAGCGCTTGTCCTCGATGGCGGCCAGCGCCAGCTCCAGTGCGGTGGCGGCGATCAGGCCATGCTGCTGGGCCATGGCGTTGACGGGCAGGGGCAGGAAGTCCAGCAGCTGGTTGTCGCCAAAGGTACCCAGGTGCAAGCTGCGCGAGCCTGCCGGACGAGCCTGCAGCGCGTCGAACACGCCTTGCAGCAGTACATAGGAGGTGGTCACCAAGGCATCTGGCAGCCCGCCGAGCTCATCGATCACCTGTCGCATCAGGCGCTCGCCACAGCCACGGCTGAACGTCTCGCCCTGGTAGCGACTGACCTGGCCGCCGAAGCCTTGCAGCGCCTCGTCGAAGCCACCTGCGCGGGACTGGCTCACACCCAGCTCCGGGCGTGCCCCGATCAGGGCGATGCGCTCGGGCCGGGTGGCGAGCAGGCTACTGGCCAGTTGCACGCTGGCGGCGTGGTCGTCGCTGATCACCGAGCAGAAGTGCCGTGGGTCGAGTTGGCGATCGATGGCGATCACTGGCAGGCCTGTGGCCTGCATCTGCAGGTAGCTGTCATCGCCTGCGGGCAGGCAACTGGCGACGAACAGCGCGTCGCAGCGACGAGCCTTGAACAGCTGTTGCAGCTGCCGCTCGCTGTCGGGCTGGTCGTCGCTGCTGGCGATCAGCAACTGGTAGCCGCGCGCGCGGGCGCCTTGCTCGAGTTGCTTGGCGACACGTGCGTAACTGGGGTTCTCGAGGTCGGGAAGGATGAAGCCCAGCGTACGGGTATAGCGGCTGCGCAGGCCGGCCGCCTGTGGATTGGGCGTGAAGCCATGGGCCTCGACCACCGCCCGCACCCGCTCGACAGTGCTATTACTGATGCGTTGCTGTTCGGCCTTGCCATTGATGACGTAGCTGGCGGTGGTGACTGACACACCAGCCAGACGGGCAATATCGCTGAGTTTCACCGAGTTTTCCTTGTTATGACCGGGGCGGCTCTGAGGCTGACCTGCAAGTGTCTCCGATCAAGCCATCGCAACGCAGGCGACCATTGTCGCAATTGTCCGACAGGATGGGGCTTTTTCGAAGACAGATTATCGAGTACCGTGCCCGCTGATCCGGGTTAATCGTTTCAGCTGACGTTTTTATACTGCCATGTCTCACGTCAGCGCCAAGGGACTGCACTCAGTTCCTTGTGGAATGTCCACAACAATACCTCAGTATCGTATACGTACTGTAAAGGAGAAGGTCATGCTCGAGCTCGCCAAGGAGCAGATAGCCATGGGCCAGGTCGTCGCCGACAAGGCCGAAGCACTGCGCCTGCTGGCCGATCGTCTGGTCGCCGATGGACTGGTCGCCGAGGGATATCTCGAAGGCTTGCGGGCGCGCGAGGCGCAAGGTTCGACCTTCCTCGGCCAGGGCATCGCCATTCCCCACGGCACCCCGCAGACCCGCGACCTGGTGTTCGCCACCGGTGTGCGCCTGCTGCAGTTCCCGCAAGGCGTGGACTGGGGCGACGGGCAGATCGTCTATCTGGCCATCGGTATCGCCGCGCGCTCCGACGAACACTTGCGCCTGTTGCAACTGCTGACCCGGGCCTTGGGCGAGACCGATCTCGCCGAGGCCCTGCGCCGGGCCACCTCGGCCGAGGCGCTGCTCAAGCTGTTGCAAGGCGCCCCCCAGGCATTGGCCCTGGACGCCCAGCTAGTCGGCCTGGGCGTTGCCGCCGACGACTTCGACGAGCTGGCCTGGCGCGGCGCGCGCCTGCTGCAGCGCGCCGATTGCGTCGACAACGGCTTCGCCGCCGTGCTCCAGCAGGCCGAGCCG
The DNA here is from genome assembly GCA_029239415.1 of Pseudomonas sp. The sequence continues at coordinate 17,209 of JAQZAY010000016.1, forward strand.
CTGCCGCTGGGCGATGGCCTGTGGTGGCTCAACAGCGAGCGCCAGGTGCGTCAGCCGGGCCTGGCATTCGTCACCCCGCAGCAACCCCTGCGCTACCGCGACCAACCCTTGAACGGCCTGTTCTGCCTGGCAAGCCTCGGCGCTGCGCACCAGGCGCTGCTCGAGCGGCTGTGCGAAGTGCTGATCGAAGGCCGCGGGCAGATGCTCTACCAGGCCACCAGCAGCCGCACCGTGCTCGAGGTACTGGGTGGCGAGGTGCCGGCCGATTGGCCAAGCGTGCGTGTGACCCTGGCCAACCCGCATGGCCTGCACGCTCGCCCGGCCAAGGCGCTGGCACAACTGGCCAAGGGCTTTGAAGGCGAAATCCGCCTGCGTGTGCTCGACGGTGACCAGCCGGCGGTGTCGGTGAAGAGCCTGAGCAAGCTGCTCAGCCTCGGCGCGCGTCGCGGCCAGGTGCTGGAGCTGATCGCCGAGCCGGACATTGCCGCCGATGCCTTGCCCGTGCTGCTGGCGGCGATCGAGCAAGGCCTTGGCGAGGACGTCGAGCCACTGCCTGCAACGTCCGAGCCCGCAGTAGAGGCGCCAGTGTCCGAGGCCAGTCTCCAGCCGCCGGTCGCGGGCAGCCGCATCCAGGGCGTGGCGGCCTCACCCGGTATCGTCTGCGGGCCTGCCCATGTCCAGGCCGAGCGCAAGATCGACTACCCCTTGCGCGGCGAGTCGCTGCAGCACGAACGCGCGCGACTGAGCGCAGCATTGGCGGTGGTGATCGAGGAGCTGCAGGTATTGGTGCAGCGTAGCGAGAAGTCGATTGGCGAAATCTTCGTCACTCACCAGGAGATGCTCGCCGACCCGGCCCTGGCCGACGATGTCGAACAGCGCCTGCGCCAGGGCGAAAGCGCCGCGGCGGCCTGGATGGCGGTGATCGAGGCGGCCGCGCGTCAGCAAGAGTCGCTCAACGATGCATTGCTGGCCGAACGTGCCGCCGACCTGCGCGACATCGGTCGCCGGGTGCTGGCGCAACTCTGTGGCATCGAGGATCACCCGGCGCCGGATCAACCCTACGTGCTGGTGATGGCCGAGGTCGGTCCATCCGACGTCGCGCGCCTGGACCCGACGCGGGTCGCCGGCATCGTCACCGCCCACGGCGGCGCGACGGCGCACAGTGCGATCGTCGCCCGCGCCCTGGGCATTCCTGCGGTCGTCGGCGTGGGCGAATCGGTGCTGCTGCTCGAGCCCGGCACCGTGTTGCTGCTCGATGGCCAGCGCGGCCAGCTGAGCGTGGCGCCTGCCGAGCAGGACATCCAGCGTGCCCTGGCCGAACGCGACAAGCGCGAAGAGCGCTTGCAGGCGGCCTGGGCCCACCGGCTGGAGCCAGCCGTGACGCGGGACGGGCATGCCGTCGAAGTGTTCGCCAACATCGGTGAAAGCACCGGGATCGAAAAGGTCGTCGACCAGGGCGCCGAGGGCGTTGGCCTGCTGCGCACCGAGCTGATCTTCATGGCCCATACCCAGGCGCCGGGCGTGGCCACCCAGGAGGCCGAGTACCGCCGTGTGCTCGATGGCCTCGGTGGTCGCCCGCTGGTAGTGCGTACCCTCGACGTGGGTGGCGACAAGCCGTTGCCCTATTGGCCGATCGCCCGCGAGGAAAACCCGTTTCTCGGCGTGCGTGGCGTGCGCCTGACCCTGCAACGCCCCCACGTCATGGAGGACCAGTTGCGCGCCTTGCTGCGTGCTGCCGGTGAACGCCCGTTGCGCATCATGTTCCCGATGGTCGGGCAGGTCCACGAATGGCGCCAGGCGCGGGCGATGGTCGAGCGGCTGCGCGAGGAAATCCCGGTCAGCGACCTGCAGGTCGGGATCATGGTCGAGGTGCCCTCGGCGGCCTTGCTGGCCCCGCAGCTGGCGCGCGAAGTCGATTTCTTCAGCATCGGTACCAACGACCTGACCCAGTACACCCTGGCGATCGACCGCGGCCACCCGAGCCTCAGCGCCCAGGCCGACGGCCTGCATCCTGCGGTATTGCAACTGATCGACATGACCGTGCGTGCCGCGCATGCCCAGGGCAAGTGGGTGGGCGTGTGCGGTGAACTGGCGGCCGATCCGCAAGCGGTCGCGCTGTTGCTGGGCCTGGACGTGGACGAACTCAGCGTGTCGGCCCGCAGCATCGCCGAGGTCAAGGCGCTGGTGCGCGAGACCGATCAACAACAGGCCCGCGCCCTGGCGCGCCTGGCCTTGCAGCAAGACAGCGCCGAAGCGGTCCGGGCGCTGGTGGAGAACAACTGATGGCCAAGATACTCACCCTGACCCTGAACCCGGCGCTGGACGTCACCGTCAGCCTCGACGAGTTGCGTGCAGGGCACGTCAACCGCAGCCAGGCGCAGCACAACCATGCCGCCGGCAAGGGGCTCAACGTCGCCCAGGTGCTGGCGGACCTCGGCCACAGCGTGACGGTCGGCGGCTTTCTCGGCCGCGACAACCTGCAGCCGTTCGAGGCGCTGATCCAGGCACGCGGTTTTGCCGACTGCTTCGTGCGCGTGGCGGGCGAGACCCGCAGCAATATCAAGCTGGTCGAGGCCGATGGCCGCGTCACCGATATCAATGGCCAGGGGCCGGTGGTCGACGAGGCGGCCCAGGACCAGTTGCTGCGCCTGCTTTCGCAAGCCGCGAGTGACCATGACGCCGTGGTAGTGGCCGGCAGCCTGCCGCGCGGAGTCAGCCCCCAGTGGTTGCGCCAGCTGTTGCTGCAGCTCAAGGCCCAGGGCCTGAAGGTTGCCCTGGACAGCAGCGGCGAGGCCCTGCGCGCCGGGCTCGAGGCGGCGCCCTGGCTGGTCAAGCCCAATACCGAAGAGCTGGCCGAGGTACTCGGCCAGCCCGTCGAGGATCGCGACCAGCAGCGCGCTGCCGCCGAACGCCTGCTGGGCAGCGGCATCGAGCACGTGGTGGTGTCCCAGGGCGAACAGGGCGTGAGCTGGTTCGCCCCGGGCCAGGCCCTGCATGCGCAGCCACCACAGGTACGCGTCGCCAGTACGGTGGGTGCTGGGGATTCGCTGGTGGCGGGCATGGTGCATGGCCTGCTGCAGGCCGAAGCCCCGGCGCAGACGCTGCGCCGCGCCACCGCGATCGCCGCGCAGGCGGTCACCCAGATCGGTTTCGGTATCCGTGACCTCGAGCAGCTGGCGCGGCTCGAGGCGGCGGTGCGACTGACAGAAGAACAAGAGGGTTGCCGATGAACATTGCCATTGTCACTGCCTGTCCCAACGGCCAGGTGTCCAGCGTGCTCAGCGCGCGCCTGCTGGCCGCGGCGGCGCACCAGCGCGGCTGGGCCACCTGCGTGGAAGTGCAGGACCCAGAGCACCCGGAGCGGCGCCTGACGACCGCCGAGATCGAGGCGGCCGACTGGGTGCTGGTGGTCAGGACCGGCCCGGTCGATCTTTCCCGCTTCGTCGGCAAGCGTGTGTACCAGAGCACGCCCGCCCAGGCGCTGGCCGACCGCGAGGGTTTCCTTGAGATCGCCGCAGACCAGGCGCAGCTGCTCGAAGCCGTGGACAACGTCGAGCCCGAGGCAGCCGCTGGCGTTCGCAAGCTTGTCGCCGTCACCGCCTGCCCGACTGGCGTGGCGCACACGTTCATGGCCGCCGAGGCCTTGCAGCAGGCTGCGCAGCAGATGGGCCACCAGCTGACGGTGGAAACCCAGGGCTCGGTCGGCGCGCGCAATCCACTGTCGGCCCAGGCGATCGCCGAGGCCGACGTGGTGCTGCTGGCAGCCGACATCGAAGTGCCCACCGCGCGTTTTGCCGGCAAGCGCATCTACCGCTGCGGCACGGGCATCGCCCTCAAGCAGGCCCAGGCGACCCTGACCAGGGCGCTTGCCGAGGGCAAGGTGGAAGGCAGCGGTACGGCCGACGCCAGTGCCAGCAGCAGTGGCGAAAAGACCGGGGTGTACAAGCACCTGCTGACCGGCGTGTCGTTCATGCTGCCGATGGTCGTGGCCGGTGGGCTGCTGATCGCATTGTCGTACGTCTTTGGCATCGATGCCTACAAGGAGGCCGGCAGCCTGCCCGCAGCCCTGCGCCAGATCGGTGCCGAAGCCGCGTTCCAGCTGATGGTGCCGTTGCTGGCGGGCTATATCGCCTGGTCGATCGCCGACCGCCCGGGCCTTGCGCCGGGGATGATCGGCGGCATGCTCGCCACCTTGCTGGGTGCGGGCTTCATTGGCGGCATCGTCGCCGGTTTCCTGGCCGGGTACTGCGCCAAGGCGATCAGCCGCTGGGTGCGCCTGCCCACCAGCCTCGAGGCACTCAAGCCGATCCTCATCATCCCGTTGCTGGCCAGCCTGTTCACGGGGCTGGTGATGATCTACGTGGTCGGCCAGCCGGTCGCCGCCATGCTCGATGGCCTGACTCGCTTTCTCGACAGCATGGGCACCACCAACGCCATCCTGCTCGGGCTGCTGCTGGGCGGCATGATGTGCGTCGATCTCGGCGGGCCGATCAACAAGGCGTCGTATGCGTTTTCCGTCGGCCTGCTGTCTTCCTCGAGCTTCGCGCCGATGGCCGCGACCATGGCGGCCGGCATGGTGCCGCCGATCGGCCTGGGGATCGCCACCCTGATTGCCCGGCGCAAGTTTGCCCAGAGCGAGCGAGAAGCCGGCAAGGCGGCGTTGGTACTGGGGATGTGCTTCATCTCGGAAGGGGCGATCCCGTTTGCCGCCAAGGACCCCCTGCGGGTGATCCCTGCCAGCGTCCTCGGGGGCGCGTTGACCGGTGCCTTGTCGATGTATTTCGGCTGCAAGCTGGTGGCGCCGCACGGTGGGCTGTTCGTGCTGCTGGTGCCCAATGCCATCAACCACGCGCTGCTGTACCTGCTGGCGATTGCCGCGGGCAGTGTGGTGACGGCGGTGGTGTATGCGCTGCTCAAGCGCAGTGAACAGGTGGATCTGGCGGTGGCGCCGGTGCAGGGGTGATGCACCTGTAGCACCGTGTTGGCCCCATTCGCTGGCAAGTCGGAGCGCCGAACCGCAGCTCCCACTTGCCAGCGAATGGGGCCAACACTTTCTTGAAACCTACCCCCGATGCTTGCGCCGCAATGGCGCCAGCAGTTCCCCCAGCCCGTTGTGATCGATCTCGTGCATCAACGCCAGCAACGCCCCGATCTCACCCTTGGGAAAGCCCTTGCGCGCAAACCAGCCCAGGTAGTCGCCAGGCAGGTCGGCGATCAGCCGGCCCTGGTATTTGCCGTAGGGCATCTGCCGGGTGAGCAGCAGTTCGAGGTTTTCCGGTTTCATGGAGCCTGCCTGGACATTTCAAATCGGTGACCATACTGCAATCTGCACGAAGGCCATAGGACAGTTCATGCAGAACGCAGTGAGCGCAGAGGTTCAATCTTTCTTAACTAGCTGATTTAAAAGAATATTTTCTTTCAGTGAAAGCTGGCACAAAGGCTGCTCTGTAAAACAGGACTTCAACCTGTGCAACAAGGAGATTTGCCATGAGCACCCCGAACAAAGACGTGATCGATGTACTGAACGACTTGATCGAGTACAGCAAGGATGGCGCCAAGGGTTTCCATGAGTCGGCCGACGACGTCAAGGACGTCCAGCTCAAGACCTTCTTCACGACCCGTGCCGCAGAGTGCGAGAAAGCTGCATCCGAGCTCCAGGCCGAAGTGCGTCGCTTGGGCGGCGATCCGGAAACGTCCACCAGCGTGACCGCCGACCTGCACCGTGGCTGGGTCAACTTCAAGTCGATGTTGACCGGCAAGGACGAAAAGTCGGTGCTCGAAGAAGTCGAGCGCGGTGAAGACTATGCACTCAAGGCGTACAAGGATGCGCGCGAGAAGCTGGCCAAACACCAGCTTACCGCCACGGACCCGGTCTATGCCCTGGTAGAACGCCAACTGCAAGGCGTGCAGCGCAACCATGACCAGGTCAAGGCCCTGCGCGACGCTGCTCGCGCCCGCTCCTGAGCGAGCGCTGCCGCTACCCGGCCACGGCCATTGGCCGTGACGGGCAAGGCGTTTTCATCACAAGGCCCGGCATGATCGCAAGATCTCGCCGGGCCTTGTGCATGTCGGCTCAGAACACGTTCAGCGGATAATCGACGATCACCCGGTACTCATCGACATTGTTGTCGACCTGCGAATAGCCCTGGCTGACCCGGTGGGTCGCCCAGCGCAGCTGGATCGAAAGGTCCTTGAAGTCGCCTTCCTGGAACACGTAGTGCACATCCAGGTCGCGCTCCCAGTGGCGGGCATTCTCGCCGTCGGGGTTGTACCAGCCGCTGTAGCCGGCGCTGTCCCGGGCCGCCTCGGTCATGTCCATTTCGCCACGCGAGTACGACAGGCTGGTGGTCAGGCCAGGCACGCCCAGGCCGGTGAAGTCATAGCCATACTGCAGCTTCCAGGAGCGCTCGTTCGGACCGTTGAAGTCCGAGTACATGCGCGAGTTGTCCAGATACACGCTGTCGCCCAGGTTGATGTAGTCGAACGGGGTATTACCGTTGACCCGCTGGTAGGCGGCAGTCAGGCTGTGATAGCCGACATTGGCGCCGAGCGAGAGGCTGTAGGTGTTGTTGTCGATCTTGCCCAGCAGCGCCTGGCCTGTGTCCTGGGTGTGATAGAAGTGCAGCGCCGGGGTCAGGCTCAGTTGATCGTTGACCACGTGGGTGTAGCTGAAGTCGAAGTAGTACTGGTTCCAGATATCCTCGAGCTCGGCCGCGTACAGGCTGGTGAGGATGCTCGGGCTGGCGTTCCATGTGCCGCCTGCCCAGTTCATGTGCCGACTCTCGCTGCCCTCGGGCAGGCTGCCGTAGAAAGTGTCGATGCGCCGGTGGCCGCTCTGGTTGTACGGCTTGGTGAAGCTCGCCTGGCCGGCTTCGAGCATCAGCCCGTCGATGCTGTGGTTGGTCAGGCTCACGCCGCGGAAGGTCTGCGGCAGCATGCGCGTCTCGCCACCGGCGATCACCGGGTTGCTGAGAAACAGGTCGCCGGCCTTGAGTTCGGTGTCGAAAGCCTTGAGCTTGATTGCAGCGCCCGCGGTGGAGAACGAACCCGGTGCCTTGTTGCGCTCGCCGTCCTCGTCGAAGCTGTACGGCAGGATGCTGGTGCCCGCGTGCCCGCCACCGCCATCGAGCTTCAGGCCCAGCATGGCGTGAGCATCGATACCAAAGCCCACCACGCCTGGCGTGTAGCCCGACGAGAACTTGGCGATGAAGCCCTGGCCCCATTCGCGGCTGTCGGCGTTGCCACGGTCGCGCTGGTTGCGGTTGAGGTAGAAGTTGCGGGCGTTGAGGTTCAGGGTCGAACCTTCGACAAAGCCCTCGGCGGTGTCGCTATCGGCGCGGGCGGTGAAGGGCATCGTTGCAGCCAATGCAACGAACAACGAGGTAAAACGCAAAGCTGTGGACACCGGTACAAACTCCTTTTATCTGACGTCGAGGCAGTTTTTATTGTGTGAAAACGCACTTCTTATTGATGGACGTCCCAGCGCTGCTGGTATTTTCGACACACAAAAAAAAGCCGCTATTGGCAGCGGCTTTAAAAGACTAACACATCGCCGTACAAGGCGACCATGTGCGGGTCGAGGGAACAGGTTGCTGTATTCGGGCGCCGATCAGCTATCGGAAGCGTCATCGCTGACTGCCTGAGAAGCTGTCTGCTGTGCATCTTTTGCCGCATCGGAATGTTGCGCGGCATAGGCATCGCGGGCCTCTTGATGAACAGCGGCGAGTTGGGCATTACGGGTGACAAAGGCCGGCGATTCTTCTGCCATGGCCAAGGGCGACAACAACAGGGAAGACAGGACGAACACGCTGGCAATACCCATACTGTTGGACATTTGAAACTACCTTCTTGCGCGGCAAGTGCTAATTAAGACCTGGCTAAATTAGTCCGCAATTGCACGTTTAAACAGTGTCCGG
>JAQZAY010000017.1:0-25041 GCA_029239415.1 Pseudomonas sp.
GCCTTGACCTGCTATGGCTCGAAGATGGCCTCTGGAATGCCTACATAGGCGTGGCGCAAGGCCTGGACTGGTTCAACGCCGACCAGCAGGCCACGGCGGATTTCGAGCCGCTCTATCGCAGCTACCGCGCCAACCTGATGCATCTGCGCCAAGGACCGCCGCAGCGCCCCTGGCGCTGGCAGAGCGAGCTCGACCTGCAATACAGCTCGGACCCTCTGCCGACGGCTGACCAGCTCTATCTAGGTGGCAGCAACGCCATACGGGGTTTTCGCGATTCCCCCGATTCACGCACCAGCGGCGCCGTGTGGCGCAACACCCTGAACCACCCCCTGCCCCTCTCGCTTCCCGGCGGTCTGGAGCTGCGCCCGCACCTGAGCGTGGATCACGGCTGGGCCCGCGCGTCCCGGACAGAGCCTTCGCGACGTCTGACCGGCGCCGCCGTCGGCATGACCCTCACCCTCCCCGGCAGCCACCTCACGCTGGACTACCAGCGTCCACTCCATGCCACCGGCAAGCGCCACCAGGACCTGGACCCAGGTTACTGGGTAGTGCAATGGGCACTGACTATCTGATCAACCAACAAGAAGAGAGAACCCCTGTGAAAACCTCCACGCCTCATCCCCGTCTGCGTCCCGACGCCCTGCGCTGGGCCATGTTCGTCAGCCTGCTGGCACCGCCCGCAGCCTTTGCCAACGGCGGCCTCAACCCTGCCGCAGGTCCCGGCGGCACGCCGCTCATCAACAATGGCCACGGCGTGCCGGTGATCGACATCGTCGCGCCCAACGCCAACGGTCTCTCGCATAACCAGTTCCTGGACTACAACGTCGGCCGATCCGGCGTGGTGCTGAACAACGCCACCGGCCCCGGCCAGTCGCAACTGGCCGGGGCGCTGAACGCCAACCCGCAGTTCCAGGGCCAGGCCGCCTCGACCATCCTCAACGAAGTCATCAGCCGCAACGCCTCGCTGATCGAGGGCCCGCAGGAGATCTTCGGCCGGCCTGCCGACTATGTCCTGGCCAACCCCAACGGCATCACCCTCAATGGCGGCAGCTTCATCAACACCACGCGCGCCGGGTTTCTGGTCGGCACGCCGGATCTCCAAGGCCAGACGCTCAGGCACCTGGATACCCTCGAAGCCGCAGGCTCGCTACTGGTGCTCAAGGGTGGCCAGAGCAATGCGGACGGCGCCCTGGAGCTGATTGCCCCGCGCATCGAGAGCCTGGGCCCGCTTGAAGCCCGCGACGACCTGACGCTCACCGCTGGCCGCAACCGCATCGACGCTGCCAGCGGCGAAGTGCTGCACCACTTGCCCGGCACTCAGGGCAGCCTCGACGCCAGTCTGTTCGGGGCCATGCGTGCCGGGCGCATCCGCATCAACAGCACCGCCGAAGGGGCCGGGGTGCGGGTGGGCCGGACCACACTGCAGGCGCGCGATGGCATCGCGATCGGTTCGGCAGGCAGCCTGCACATCAGCGGCAGTGAGAAAGGCCGGGCCGAGTTGCTCAGCGAGCGCGGCGAGCTGTCGCTCAAGGCGCGCGACGAGCTTGCCCTGCACGCAACGCTGGGGCAGGCCGAGCGTATCGACGTCCAGGCCGGAAAGGACCTGCGGCTCGACACACAGATGCGCGAGACCATCAAGCACGACAACGAGAGCTGGGACAGCAAGGCGGTGTTCATCACCTACGAAACCTACGACCGCACTGGCACCAGGACCGACCGCCAGCAACTGATCAGCGAACTGCACGCCAACGGCGACATTTCCCTGCGGTCCGGCGATGACACCCATATCAAAGGCGCCAAGGTCGACGCAGGCGGCACGCTGACACTGAACAGCGGGGGCAACATGAGCATCCTTGCCGCCCTCGACAGCACGCGCACTGGCGAACAGGTCCGCCACCGCAAGCACCTCTGGCGCGGCGACAGCGACTCCAGCAGCTACGAAGAGCGAGCCGTGGCCAGCCATCTGGGCGGCGAGCGCGTCGACCTCAAGGCAGGAAGTGACCTCACGCTGGCCGGCAGCAGCGTAGAGAGCCGCGCCGACATGACCGTCGAGGCCGCAAACATCGAAGCGGGCACGGTTTCGCTCAAGCGCGAAGGCTCCAGAAGAAATTACCGCGGCGACCTGGTGTCCGGGACCTTCTTCGGCGATCGCAGCGGCAATGACAGCCAAGGCGATCAGGCCCACGGCAGCCGCATCCACGCCGCAGGCACCCTCGACGTCACCGCCGGACAGGTGCGCATCAGAGGCAGCGACGTCCACAGCGATGGCGACGGCGTGCTCTACAGCAGCAATGGCCTGCTGTCGGTCGAATCGGCGCAGGGCACGTCCAGCTCGCAGCGACGCGAGAGCGACAGCAGGTTGTTCAACCTGATCGGCAGCACGCGCGAGCACAGCAGCAACGAGCGCCAGGTGCTGGTCAGCGACGTGTCTTCCAGCACCAACCTGCGCCTGGCCAGCGCCGATGAAATGCAGATTCGCGGCGCGAAGATTTCCGCCGGACAGGACTTGCAGCTGCAGGCGGAAAAAGACATCGGCATCGCAAGCGCCGAGAGCACGCTCACCAGCAAGACCTCGGCCCAGAACCGCGGCTTCAGCGCCCATGCCGGGCAAACCCAGGATGCCCAGGACGGCAAGCCCGAGTCACGCCAATACAACGCCAGCATCGGCTACAAGGTCGACCAGACGAGCACCCAGCGCGACGAACTCGCGCAGACGTCCAGCGAGCTCAGCGGCGCCAGGGTGAGCATCAGCACCCACAGCAAGCTGGAGGTCAATGGCTCCCAGGTCAACGCGCACGGCGGCGACCTGGACATCAAGGCGGAAACCGTCGCGCTCGGCGCCACCCGCAACGAGCAGCAGTCGCAGGTTGTCACCACCGACAGCGGTGGCGGCCTGGCCGTGAGCGGCGGCATCGACCGGATTGGCAGCGCCTTCGAGGGGCATCACCAGCGCAAGCAAGTGCGGGAAAAAGACTCCACCGCCCAGCGCAGCGAGCTGCGTTCCAGCGGCGACCTGAAGATCACCGCCCGCGAGGTGGTCAATGACGCTGCCAGCATCAAGGCCGGCAGGGAACTGCTGGTGGGCGCCGAGCGCATCGACAACCGCGCGGTGCAGAATATCCACGAGCGCGAGGAAAGCGTCGGCCACTGGAAGGGCAACCTGGGCGCAAGCGTTGAGTACCGTGGCCTGACCCGGCCGATCGAAAATCTGCTGCTGGGCCAGGAAGCCCCGCGCTTCCAGCAGCCAGGCGTGGAGGATGCGCTGGTGGCGCCCAGCGTCGGGGCAGACCTGGGCGTCGCCCATGTGCAGCGCAAGGCCATCGACAGCCGCAGCACCGCGCAGGTCAACGCGCTGGAAGGCACAGCGATCGTGGTCAAGGCACAGACGATCAACGACGAGGGCACCTCGTACCAGGCCAATGTGGGCTCACTGAAGGTCGACGCCGACAACCACAACCTGCTCGCGGCGCGCGACAGCAAAAGCAGCAGCGTGCAGCGGCTGGACTACGAGGGTGACGTGCGGGTCGACACCAACACCGGGACCGATCTCAGCGTGCGGCTGGCCGGCAAGGGCGGCTCGCTGGACACCCGCAAGGCCGACGAAACCGCTCGTCCCGGCAGCCTTTACGGCCAGACCGGCATCCAGGTGCAACTGGGCAGCGATGGCCTGTACGAGGGCAGTCGCATCAACGGCGGCGAAGGCTCGGTGCTGATCACGGCCAAGGGCGATCTCAAGCTCACCCAGGCCGACGACAGCCAGCGCCAGCAGGAACGCAAGCTGGACGGCAGCGGTTGGGCCAAGGGTGGCAACAGCCCGGCCGGCACGGGGATTGAAGCCCGTGGGTATCTCGACCACGGCACACAGCAGTCCCTCGGCACCCAGGCTCGGGTGGCGCAGATCGATGCCAAGGGCGAGGCGAAACTGAGCAGCGGTGGCGACATGCTGCTCGAGGGCACGCGCATTGGCGAGCGCACCGCCAGGATCGGCGACATCAACCTGGACAGCGGCGGGCTGCTGCAGGTCAAGGCGGCCAGCAACACCCACACCGCCGAGGGCAGCAAGCTCGGCGGCGGGCTCGAGATCGGTGCCAAGCACGGCGGCGCCAACAGCGGCAGCCTGGGTGGGCATATCGACACAGGACGGATCGACGAGCAGAAGGCCACGGCCAGCAATGCCAGCTTCAACGCCTCGGGCAACATCACCCTGGCCAGCCAGGCGCGTGACGACCAGGCTGTCCATCTGCAAGGTCTGCAGGCCTCGGCCTCCACGATCAGCTTGAACGCCAGCAACGGCGGCATCCTGGTCGAGTCGTCGAGCAACACTGAACGACGCGACAACCTCGACGTGGCGGCGGGCGCCGGCTTCAACATGACCCGCGCGGAAACGGCCAAGGACAGCACCCAGGGTCTGCATGGCCGGGTGCAGGTCGCCCTCGACCGGCGCAACGACCTGACCCACAACGACAGCCTGCTGCGGGCCGACAAGGTAGCGTTCTACAGCCTGGGCGACGCCCGCATGGAAGGCGCGAGGGTCGAGGCAAGCCGCATCGAAGGCCAGATCGGCGGCGACCTGGCGGTCGCCAGCCGCAAGGACAGCGTCGACAGCCTGACGCTGAAGGTCGATGGCCGCCTGAGCAAGGAGACCAATCCCCAGGGCTATACCAACGCCGCCAAGGCACTGGCAGGACCCGCGGGCGCCAAGGTCGGAGAAAAGGCAGGACCGGCATTGAGCAAGGTCGAGCCGGGCCTGTCACCGACCTTCAGCCTTGACCTTTCGCATCGTCAGAACGACAGCGTCGCCCGCCAGAGCCTGCTCAAGGGGCACGAGGGCATCGACCTGCAAGTCGGGGGCGACACTCGTCTGATCGGCGCCAGGCTGCAGTCCGGCGCAGGCAGTGTCGAGCTCGGTGGCAGCGTGGTCAGCCAGCAGACACTCAGTGGCCGTGACTACCGCCGGGACGTGGCGATCGATGCGTCCAACGCACCGGTCGACCTGGGCACTGCCGTGATCAATGGCATCAAGCACAGCGGCGCCAGCAGCGGCGAGAACCCGCTCGACCTGGGCCTGCTCAAGACCAGTGGGCACGACCGTCGCGAGCAGTGGGACGCCGGCATACTGCACAAAGGAGGGAACCGGCCCTGATCCCTACCAGCTGACTAGCCGCTGCATGCGAGTGGCCCCGGTGTCCAGCCAGCGGCTGGCGCGCAACACCGGCAGCAGCGCGGCATCGGCCTGAAGCTCCACGTTCAGCTGGGCCTGGCGGGCCAGCAGGTTTGCGTCCAGCGCCGCCTGATGCTGGCCTGCCAGGGTCAACTGACCCGTCAGGTGCCATCCTTTGCTGCAGTCGACCTGCAGCCACCCCTGCCCCAACCCCAGGGCCCAGGGTGCTATCAGCGCCAGGTCGTCCACCACGATCCGCCCCTGGGCGCCACGGCATTGTCGGCCGGCGCCCTGGAGGCGGATCGCCCCTTTCCATTGCCCCGCCAGTCGATAGGCGGAAACGCCACCAGGCCGAGCGCCCAGCGCCTGCAATTGCGCGTGCCAGTCCCAGGGCCAGCCACGCAGCTGGACTTCCCACTCCTGCCCTTGGTAGCCGAGCCGTGCCTGGGCGTGAAGCCGCCACGGTTGCCAGCGCCAGCGCAGCGGCCCGACCTCGGCGACCTGGCGCGCCTCGCCTTGCCAAAGGCTGCCGCTGACGCCTTCGGCGGGCAGCGCCAGGGCGCGGGCCAGCCAACTGGCGGGCAGCTCCAGCAGCAAGGTCAGGCCGAACACCAGCACGACCCACAGCGCGGCGCGGCGGCTCACGGCTGCACCTGCACATCGAAGCGCATTCCCGTGGCGTCCTGTTCCAGCGCCCACTGCAAGGGACGCACGCCCTCGCCCTGGAGGGCCTGCAACCAGCCCTGCAGGGCACGCTCATCGGCCACTTGGCCGCGCAGCTGCCAGGCGTTGCCCTGGGCGTCGACCTCGGCCAGGCGTACCTGGCGGGCCTCGGCCGACTGGCGCAAGCGCTCGAGGCTGATGGCCGGGCCGCCAGGCAGGTGGGCGGCGCTCTCGGCCAAGGCCTGCCACTGGGTGATCGCCTGCCACTGCGCCAGGCCTTCGCGCAGGCCGAGGACCGCCAGCAGCAAGCCGATCAGGCCCCATGCCAGTGGCAGGCGATAACGTGCCCACAGCGCGCCGGTCATGCTGCCCCCTCCAGGTCGAAGACCACCTGCCACTGGGCCGGTTGGCTGCCGGGCTGCAGCGCGACGCGTGCATCGGCGGCGCTGGCCATGGCCTGCCAGGGCGGACCCTGGCCCTCGCCGGAAAGCCCCAGGTGCCAGCGCTGGCCGTCGAAACGCACGGCATGCAGGCGCCAGCCAGGGTGCTGGCGCAACCAGTCCTGCAGCTGCACCTGCAGGCTGTCGAGCTTGCGCAGGCGCAACTCGCGCTCGTGCTCGGCCTCGCGCAGTCGCTTGAGGGCCTGGGCGGCCTGGCCAGGGGTGGCCTGCTCGCCGGTCACGGCCAGCACCTGGCTGCGATACAGCTGCGCCTGGCGCCACTGCTGGCCCAGCCACAGGCTGGCCCAAAGCCCGGCGAGCACCAGGCAGGCGATGGCCAGGCGCGCGTGGGTGCGTGGCAGCTTCAACGGACGCCGTGCACGGCCCCGTCCGAACAGGTCCGGTAGCCGATCCAGCGCGGCCAGGCGCGAGGGCCAGCGGCCGTGCACCGGCTCGTGCCGCCAGCCTGCCCAGGGCGCCGGACGCTCGTCGCCAAGCACCGTTGGCCAGGCCAGCCAGTGCTCGCGGCCGTCCTCGCCGCGCCCGCGCAACAGGTCCTCGCGGTCCTCCTGCCGCCAGTGCCAGGCATGGCCTGGCTCGGGTAGCGGGAGCAGCTGGAATTCGGTCCAGCAGCGTTCTACCTGCAAGCCCCACTCGCTACAGGTGGCCTGCCATGCCGCCAGAACCTCACGGTCGACGCACACCAGCCGCAGGTGCCCCGCCTGGCGCTCAAGGCAGGCGCAGTGCACCTGGTCCGGTCCCTGCAGCAGGCGGTCTTCGAGCAGCAGGGGCCACTCCTCGCGCTTGAGCCCGGGCGGCGCAGGCACCTGGAAGTGGCTGCACGCGGCGCCCGGCACGATCAGCGCCACCTGCGCATGCTCCGGCGCCGGTGGGCGGCCTTCGCCCGCGCGCCGCGGCTCGCCCGCCTCCACCAGCAGCCAGTGCCAGGGCGCCGTGCCCTGTCCCGGGCGCAGCAACAGCCAGGGCCGCGCGGCGTGGCGCCGTCGCCAGTCAGGTTTCATGAGCGCCCCCAGGGCAAGGCGAAGGTACATACGTATGGCGCTCCATCGTGCTGAAATTGCAACCGCACCCCGGGATCGGGGCGGGCGGGCTGGTCAGAGGGCCAGGCCAGCCAGCGGCCGCCCTGGTAGAACAGAAAACCCGCGCTGGTCACGCCGCTGAGCTGCTCGCGCGGCAACCAGCGCGGCTCGCTGGCGGCATACAGGTCGGTCGAGCTCTCCAGCCGCAGCGTCTGCGCCTGGGCATCGAAGCGCAGGCGCTGGCGCTGCAGCCGCGAGCCGCCCTGCGCCGCAGGCCAGGCTGCCGCGGACACCCACGACAGCTGCTGGCGGTCGGGCTGCCAGTCGAGCCAGCGAGTGGCCAGCGGCAAGCGCTGCTCGGACACGCGGCGCAAGGCCGGGCTGTCGAACCGGCGTTCCAGCGCCAGGCAGAACTCCAGCACGGAGCCGGATCGGGCCGGGCTGTCGAGACGCTCGCGCACCTTGAGCCAGCCATTGACCAGCGCCGCCAGCATCACCCCGAGCACCGCGGTCAGGGCCATGGCCACCATCAGCTCGATCAAGGTCAGCCCGGCCTGCCGGCGCTTCATGGCCGCACCAGGAAGACGCTGTACTGTCCCAGCGGCAGGCGCGCATCGCGATCGGCGAACAGCTGCAGCTGGCCGCGCCGCAGGTGGGTCACGCCCGTGCGGCGCAGTTGCAGTTGCCAATGGCAGGCCTGGCCGCCCTGGTGCAGGACGCCGCTGTCCTGGTTGGCCGCTGGCCAGTACCGCTCGACGCTGAACCGCGCCTGCAGCTCGCGGGCGCAGAGCACGCCGAGGCGGTGCTGCTGCACGCTGTCCTGCACCGCCAGGCGCTGGCGCAGGACCTGGCTGGCCAGCACCGCCAGCACGGCGGCGATGCCCAGCGCCACGCTGACCTCGAGCAAGGTGAAACCCTGCTGGCGGCGCTTCACCGGTCCACCTCCAGGCGCAGCTGCCCGTCGCGCTGCCAGGCCCAGCGCTGGCTGCCTTGTGGCCACTGCCAGCGCACGCTGCCCGGCGCGGCCCAGCCATCGGGGGTGAAGACCAGCTGCGGTGATGGGCTGGCCGGCCAGTCCGGGCGCAGGCCCTTGGGCCAGTCGCCCAGGGGCACCGGCTCGACGACCCAGCCGCTGGCCACTCGCCGCACGAACTCCGGACGCTCGCCATCCCAGCGCAACCCGCGCAACTGCCCGGCATGCCGCGCCAGGGCCGCCTGCTCGCGGACGTCGGTGGCCAGGCGGGTCAGCGCCTGCTGCACGTCGGCCTTGCCGCTGTCGAGCCAGGCTACGCTGAGCCCGGTCATCAGCCCGGCGATGGCCAGCACCACCAGCAGCTCGACCAGGCTGAAGCCACGCTGCCCGGGCATGGCTCAGAGCGCCCAGTTGCCCAGGTCGGCATCCAGGTCTTCGCCGCCCGGCATGCCGTCGGCACCCAGCGAGAAGATATCGACACGGCCATGCTCGCCCGGCATGCGGTACTGGTACGGCGTGCCCCAGGGGTCCTGCGGCAGGCGGCGGATGTAGCCGTCGCTGCGCCAGGCCCTGGGCAGCGGTTCCTGCCGGGGCTTGTCGACCAGTGCGGCGAGCCCTTGCTCGTTGCTGGGGAAACGCAGGTTGTCGAGCCGGTACATGTCCAGCGCCTGCTCCAGGGTGGCCAGGTCGGCCATCACCTTCTGGCGCATGGCCTTGTCCTGGTTGCCCAGCACGCTGGGGGCGACCACGGCGATCAACAGGCCGATGATGAAGATCACCACCATGATCTCCATGAGGGTGAAGCCGCGCTGGCGCGCGCGTTGTCGGTACATGGTCTTGCTCCTCGTCACAGTGTCAGGCCCTGGTTGAGCTGCATGATCGGCAACAGCACCGCCAGCACGATGAACAGCACCACGCCGCCCATCACCAGGATCATCAGGGGTTCGAACAACGCCATGGCCGTGTCGACCTGGCGGCCGAAGCCGCGCTCCTGGTCATCGGCCACGCGCTCGAGCATGTCGGCCAGGGTGCCGCTGGCCTCGCCGCTGCCGACCATGTTCACCAGCAGCGGTGGAAACTGCCCGCTGGCATCCAGCGCGCGATGCAGGCTGGTCCCGCCCTGCACGTGCGCGCCGACCTGCTCCAGGGCCAGGCGCACGCGGCGGTTGCCGACCGTGGCCGTGGCCACCTGCAGGGCTTCGAGCAGGGCCACGCCGCTGCCAGTGAGAATCGCCAGGCTGCGTGCCAGGCGCGCGCTTTCGAGCACCTGCAGCAGGCGGCCGATGCGCGGCAGGCGCAGCAGCAGGTCGTCGCGGCGCAGGCACCAGTGCGGCTTGCGCAGCAGCCAGCTGGCCAGCGCGCCGAGCACCAGGCCTGCGCCCAGCAGCCAGGGCCCGGCGCTGACCAGGCCCTGGCTCAGGCCGATCAGTATCGAGGTCAGCAAGGGCAGGCTTTGCCCGGAATGAGCGAATTGCTCGGTGAGCTTGGGCACCACGAATGTCATCAGGCCGACCACCACCGCCAGCGACACGCCCATCAGCACACAGGGGTAGATCAGCGCGGTGCGCGCCTTGTGTTGCTGGCGCTGCACCTGCTCCAGGTGTTCGGCCAGGCGTTCGAGTACCTGGGCCAGGCGCCCGGAACGCTCGCCCGCCTCGACCAGCGCGCAATACAGGCCGGTGAAGGGCGCACCCTGGCGGGCCAGGCTGCGCGCCAGCCCCAGGCCTTCGCCCAGCGAACCGCGCAGCGCCACCAGCAGGCCATGCAAGGCCGGCTGGCGCAACTGGCGCTCCAGGGTCGCCAGGGCCTCGACCAGGGGGATGCCGGCACCAATCAGGGTCGCCAGCTGCCGGGTCAGCTCGCACAGCTGGCCGCGGGTCAGGCGTTGCCGGCGTGGTTGCGACGCGCCCGCCTCGACCCGTTGCAACTGGCGCGCGAACAGCCCTTGCTCGCGCAGCAGTTGCCGGGCATGGCGCTCGCTGTCGGCCTGCACGCTGGCCTTGTGCGGCTTGCCGGCAAGGTCCAGGGCCTGGTAGCGGTAGGTCGGCATGGCTCAGCCCTGCACCGCGCGCAAGACTTCGGCCAGGCTGGTCTGGCCGCGTGCCAGGCAGTCGCTGGCCATGGCCACCAGGCTCTGCCGGCGCCCGGCCAGGTAGTCGTGCATGGCCGGCTCGCTGGCGCCGTCGTACAACAGGGCGACCAGGCCCGCGTCCAGCTCGATGAATTCGTACAGGCCCAGGCGCCCGTTGTAGCCGCTGCCCTGGCACAGCTCGCAGCCGACCGCGTGGTAGCTCTGCTGCAAACCGGCAAGTTCTGGCCACAGCTGGCGCTCGGCCGCTTGCAGCGATTGCGCCTGCGCGCAACTGCACAGGCGCCGTACCAGGCGCTGGGCCAGCACCCCACGCAGGCACGAGGCGATCAGGAACGGCTCGATGCCCATGTCGCGCAGCCGGGTCACCGCGCCCACGGCGCTGTTGGTGTGCAGGGTCGAGAGCACCAGGTGCCCGGTCAGGCTGGCCTGCACGGCGATCTGCGCGGTCTCCTGGTCGCGGATCTCGCCGAGCATGATCACGTCCGGGTCCTGGCGCAGGATGGCGCGCAGGCCGCTGGCGAAGGTCAGCCCGGCACGCGGGTTGATGGCGGTCTGGCCGATGCCGGCGATGGCGTACTCGACCGGGTCCTCGACGGTGAGGATATTGCGGCTGCCGTCGTTCAGGCTGTTGAGGCTGGCATACAAGGTGGTGGTCTTGCCGGAGCCGGTGGGGCCGGTGCTGAGCACGATGCCATTGGGCCGCCCAAGGCAGCCGCGCAGCCCCGCAAGGGCCTGCTCGGGCATGCCCAGGCTGGCCAGCGACAGCAGGCTCGCCTGCTTGTCCAGCACCCGCATCACCACCCGCTCGCCGTGGATGCCGGGCAGGGTCGAGACCCGCACATCCACCTCTCGGCCGGCGGCGCGCAGGGTGATGCGACCATCCTGGGGCTGGCGCTTCTCGGCGATGTCCAGGCGCGCCATGACCTTGATCCGCGACACCAGCATGGCCGACAGCGCGCGCGGCGGGCGCAGCACTTCGCGCAGGTGGCCATCCACGCGCAGGCGCACCACCAGGCTCTGCTCGAAGGTCTCGATATGGATGTCGGAGGCGCGCAGGCGCAGGGCCTGGCCGAACAGCCCGTTGATCAGGCGGATCACCGGCGCTTCGTCGTCGCTTTCGAGCAGGTCCTCGATGCGTGGCATCTCGCTCATCAGGCCCTCGAGGTCGACGTGATCGCCGATGCCTTCGATCAGCGCCGCAGTGGCGGCATCGCCGGTCTGGTAGAGCTGGCCCAGGCGTTCGTCGAACGCTTCGGGGGCCAGGTATTCGAGCACCCGCGGCTGGCCATGCACGCGCAGCAGTTCGTGCAGCTGGTCGCTGTCGGCATCGCGCCGCAGCCACAGCTGCCAGCCCTCTTCGGCAGGGGCCATGGCCAGCCCGGCCTGGCGCGCCAGGCGGTAGGGCAGCATCACCAGTCACCGCCGTCGAGGCGCGCGCGGCTGGCCGGGAACGCCTGCAGCAGCGCCGCACCCTCGTCCAGGCTGGGCAGGGCCAGCGGGGTTTCCTGCTGCAGGCGCTGGTACTTCTGCTGGCTCAGCCCGGCCAGGCTGGGCCCGTCGCGCAGGATGCGCGGGCGGATGAACACCATCAGGTTCTGCTTCACGCCCCGGTTCGAGTCGGAGCGGAACAGCCGCCCCAGCCCCGGGATATCGCCCAGCAGGGGCACTTTCTGGGTATTGGTGCTGACTTCGTCGCTGATCAGCCCGCCGAGGATCACCAGGCCGTTGTCCTCGACCATGACCTTGGTCTTGATCTCGCGCTTGTTGGTGATCACGTCGCTGGCCGAGGCCGTGTCGGCGATCGACGAGACTTCCTGGATGATGTCCAGGCGCACCGTGTTGTCGATGTTGATCTGCGGCTTGATGCGCAGCTTGACCCCGACCTCCTTGCGCTCGATGGTCTGGTAGGGGTTGGCGTTGTTCTGGGTCACGGAGCCAGTGACGAAGGGCACTTCCTGGCCGACCAGGATCGACGCCTCGGCGTTGTCCAGGGTCAACAGGGTGGGCGTCGAGAGCAGGTTGAAGCCGCTCTTGCTCTTGAGGGCGTTGACCAGCATGGCAAAGTTGAAGCCGCCGCCGAAATGGCCGATGCCGGCGGTGGCCCCGGTGACCGTGGAAAGCAGGTCGCCCAGGTCCGCGGCGTCGCCACCGGCCGCGGCCCCTGCGATGCTGGCGATGTTGGCGCCGCCGCTGCCGAAGTTGACGATGCCGGCGCCGAACTTCTCGTCGGCGAACAGCCATTGCACGCCCAGTTCCCTGGCTTGCGAGTCGGACACCTCGGCGATGATCGCCTCGACCACCACCTGCGCCCGACGGATGTCCAGCTGCTCGACGATGCTGCGGTAGGCCGCCACCTCGCTGTCGGGGCCGACCATGACCACGGCATTGGTGCCTTCTTCATATTCCAGGCGAATGCCCGAGTCGCTGGCCGGCAGCACCGCGGGCTTGCCCTCGCCTTCGCCCTGCCCCTCGGCACCGGGCACGGCGCCTTCCTGGCTGAGACCGCGCAACACCTTGACCACTTCGGCGGCATTGGCATGGCGCAGGTAGATGACCTGGGAGTTGGAGCTGTGCAGGTTGTCGCGCGGCTGGTCGAGCTGGGCCAGCAAGGCTCGCACGCGCTCGCGGCTGTCGGCGCTGCCGCGCACCAGCAAGGCATTGCTGCGTGGGTCGGCGACCACCTGGGCACTGTCGGCGCCCTGCTCGCTGGCCAGCAGGCGGGTGACCAGGCCACTGGTGTCGGCGGCGCTGGCATGGCGCAAGGGCATGACCTGCAAGGGTTCCTCGCTGACCTGGTCGAGCTGGCGCAGCAGGCTGTCGATACGCTCGAGGTTGCTGCGCCAGTCGGTCACCACCAGCAGGTTGGCCGCGGGGTACGGCGTGATCACCCCGACGCGCGGATCGATCAGCGGCTTGAGGATGCCCAGCATCTGCTCGCTCGCGGCGTTGCGCACGTTGAACACTCGGGTCGCCACGCCGTCGCTGCCCTGGCTGGGCTTGCCTGCGGGCTCGACCGGCACCGGCTCGAGGCGCGCGGCCTGGTCGGGGACGATCTTCACGCTGCCGTTGGGCAGGTCCACCGCCGCGAAGCCCTGGGCGCGCAGCTGGGCCAGGAAGATGTCGTAGATCGACTCGGCGTCGTGGCGGTCGACGGTGCGCACGGTGACCTTGCCCTTGACCCGCGGGTCGACGATGAAGGTGGTGCCGGTGATGCGCGACACACTGTCGATGAACTCGCCCAGGTCGGTGTCGACGAAGTTGACCTCGTACTGCGGCGTCCCGCCCTCGTCCAGCACCTCGGGTTCCTCGGCACGCGCGGTGGACAGGGCCAGGCACACCAGGCCGGCCAGGCAGTATCTTGCGATCATCACTTATCCTTGGCGCTTGAAGCCGGTCACGACGGGGCGTGGCGGCCAGGGCAGGCGCTCGCGCCGCCCCTGGTTGTCGAAAATCAGGCCTTTGTCGTCGATGTCCTGCAGCACGATCCCTGGCGCCAGGCGCTGGCCGCGGCCAAGCGTGCGCACCTGCTGGTCGTAGCGCAGCACCACGACCGTGGCACGCAAGGGCTCGGCCTTGAGCCCGCCCAGATATTGGATGGGCAGGCGGGTCAGCGGAATGTCGCCACTGGGGACGGCAGGCTGCCAGTGGCCCACCAGCAACCCCGCAAGCGGCGCTTCATCGTGGCTGGGCGCGCTGGCCGGCAGCGGCTCGCGGCTCAGTTGCAACACGCACTGCGCGGCGAGCCAGGCCGCCAAGGCCAACCACAGGCCATGGACGATGCGGGCGCTGCGGGTCAAACGCCCACCTGACGCGGATGCCAGCCCGGATGCCCCTGCACGTAGCGCATGTCGGGCACTTGCAGGGCGGGCAGCGTCCAATCGGATGGCTGCTGCGCCAGCCAGTTTTCCACCCGTTGCCACAGCGGCTCGCCCGCGCCGGGGTCGAAGTGCAGGCCAAAGGTGCGGCACAGCCCCTGGGTCGGGGCCAGCCCGGCGATGCGCTTGCCCGTGGCGCTGTAGCTGACCTGCCAGGACTGGCCCTGCCAGCGCGGCAGGTCCTGGCTGTTGTCGAGCAGCAAGGGATCGCCGAACAGTTGCTCGGCGGCGTTCTCCAGCACCTGCTCGACCTGGCGCGCCGGGGCATCGACCACGGGCGCGGAATAGCCGCCGGTAAGGTTGATCAAGTGTTCACGGGTAATGGTTTCGCCCGCCCGCAGCGGCGCGTCGTAGCGCAGCCCCGGCAACAGCACGGGCATGCTGCCGTCCCCCGCCAGGGCCTGGTGCAACAGGCGGTCCCAGCTGCCGGCGCGGGTATCGCGGCGCCACAGGGCCTGGGGCGCGCGGGCCAGGGGTTGGTCGAGCCAGGCGGCATGGCCTGCGCGTTGCTGCTGCAGTTGCGCGCGCAATTGCCCGGCACGGGCTTGCGCGGCCGGCCCGAGCGAATGTTCGAACGCCGGAAAGAAACGCGCCTCGAAACGCCATTGCCCGGCAACCTGCCGGCAACGCAGGCGAAAAGCCCCGCTGCCCCGGCAGCCGCCGAACAGTACTGGCACTCGGCGCCCGCTGGCCTGGGTCACCTCGACCGGGGCTGGCCAGAAGTCCTGGCCACGGGCGCAGAGCACGGCATCGACCTGCGGCACCCGCTCGGCCAGCCACAGGCCCGGGCCGGTACCGGTATCGGCCAGGACCACCACCAGGTCGGCCTCGCGGCGCGCCTGTTCGAAGCTGGGCAGCAACGACTGGTACCACTGCTTGAGCGACGCCTTCTGGTCCTGGGCATAGGGATCGGTGACACCGACCACGGCCACCCGCATCCCGCCGCGGTCGAACAGCTGCAGGTCTTTTATGCCCAGCGCCTGGGATTGCTCCGTGGCCAGGCCGCCACCCAGGGTGACCGCCGTCGATTGCTGGTAGAGGCCCGCGCTGCGCTGTGGCCAGAGCACCCGCTCGTCACTGCTGACGCGCACTTCGCTGCCCAATAGCTGGCTGCCCTGCACGCCGCTGGCGCCCTGGGTCAGATAGGCCAGGCCGCTGCCATTCCAGCCCTGGCCGTTCTCCAGGGTCAGGCACTGGGCCCCGCCGCTCGCATTGCGCAGTTGTTCAAGCAGCGCCGCCAGCACCGCATAGCCGCCCAGGCGAGCCTGGTCGGCCAGGCGCGCATCGAGCAACGGCGCAAGTCCGGCTTGGCCAGCGCCAGCATTGCTGCCGGTCATCCACGGCGCGCGGCCCAGTTGCGTGACCGGCCCCAGGCGGGTGGCCGGGACCACGGCCTGGCCAGGCTGGCGCGCATCGAGGGTATCGGCGACGTAGAGCAGGTCCAGCGACGGCTCGCCGCCTGCGCGGGTTCCCGGGATCGCGGAGCAGGCGCCCAGCAGCGGCGCCATCGCGCCCACGCCCATCCAGCTGATCAACTCCCGTCTGCGCATGCTTACCATCGACCCGCCTGCCTTCCCTGCCGTTTGACTGTGGGCCGGGATATTGCGCAGCTTAGGTGACAGTTTGATGGCAGTTATTGGACAACCATTCCGGAAAGATCCTACAAATCCTCTGCTAAGAACGGGTTGTTTTAAAGGCACGTTAACAAAACTGCCAATGAATCATCACATAGGCGCTCTAAAGTCCCGGTTTCTTCCAACACAGCTGCATCAAAAAGAAGGAATCACTGATGAGTCGAGATACCGGCGACAACCTGGACCGGAACCTGAGCGGCAACCTGCCGATGGCCAGTGTCATGGACGCCTACCTCAGCCGCCGCACCGTGATGCGCGGAAGCCTGGGCGCCGCGATCGCGATGATCGCAGGCACCGGCCTGACCGGCTGCTTCGACGGCGGTAGCGATTCGGATGACGATCCGGTCGTCGAGCCGCCAGTGACCGAACCAGAACTGCCGAAACTCGCGCTGGGCTTTACCTCGATCCCAGGCTCGCGCACCGATGCCTGCGTCGTCGCCGCCGGCTACAGTGCCTACGTGCTCGCCCCCTGGGGCACGCCGCTCAACGGCAACGCCAGCGCCTGGAAGGCCGATGGCAGCAACACGTCGGTCGACCAGGCCAACGCCATGGGCATGCACCATGACGGCATGCACTTCTTCCCCATCAACGGCAGCTCCGACGACGGCCTGCTGGCGATCAACTTCGAGTACATCGATGCCGACGCCCTGCACCCGGCCGGCCCGACCACCGACGCCAGCGGCAACCGCCCGGCCGAGGAAGTGCGCAAGGAAATCAACGCCCACGGCGCCGGCGTGGTGCGCCTGAGCAAGGTCAGCGGTCGCTGGCAGGTGGTCGACAACGATCCGCTCAACCGTCGCTTCACCACCGCCACCGTGATGGACATCGCCGGCCCCCTGCGCGGCACCGACCACGTCAAGACCCGGTTCTCCGTGGATGGAACCCGGGCGCGCGGCACCAACAACAACTGCGGCAACGGCTTCACCCCGTGGGGCACCTACCTCACCTGCGAGGAAAACTGGCCCGGCATCTTCGTCAACAAGGGCGTGCGCCCGGCCGACCAGCAGCGCATCGGGGTCTCCACGTCCAGCGGCAACTACGCCTGGGAAAGCGCTGCAGGCGACCCGTCGGAAGTGGACGACGAGTTCGCCCGCTTCGACGTGACCCCGACCGGCGCCACTGCCCTGGAAGACTACCGCAACGAAGCCAGCACCTACGGCTATATCGTCGAGATCGACCCGTACAACGCCAGCACCCTGGCGGTCAAGCGCACCGCGCTCGGGCGTTTCCGCCACGAAGGCTGCTGCCCTGGCCTGCCGGTGGCCGGCAAGCCGCTGGTCTGGTACACCGGCGACGACTCCAACAACGAGTACCTGTACAAGTTCGTTTCCACCGCGCTCTGGGAAGAAGCCGACGCCAACCCGGCCGATCGCCTGGCCACCGGTGCCAAGTACATGGACCAGGGCAACCTCTACGTGGCGCGCTTCAATGCCGACGGCACGGGCAACTGGCTGCTGCTCGACGTCAACACCCCGACCACCGGCGGCAGCACCCTGGGTGCGCTGTACGGCGACCTCGCCGGGATCATCCTGCATACCCGCGGCGCTGCGGATGCCGTGGGCGCGACCCCGATGGACCGCCCGGAATGGACCACGGTCAACCCGCTCAACGGCGACGTCTACCTGACCCTCACCAACAACAGCGCCCGCACTCCCGAGAAGGTCGATGCCGCCAACCCGCGCGGCCCGAACCGCCACGGCCATATCATCCGCTGGCACGACAGCGAGGACCAGCTGAGCTTCAACTGGGACATCTTCGTCTTCGGCGCCAATGCCGCCGGCACCGCCGACATCAACCGCTCGGGCCTGACCGAGCTCAACCAGTTCGCCAGTCCCGACGGGATGAGCTTCGATAGCCGTGGCATCCTCTGGTTCCAGACCGACAACGGCGAATCGACCCTGACCAGCTACACCAACGACCAGATGCTGGCCGTGATCCCCACCGACCTGGTCGATGCCAATGGCACGCAGGTCCCGGTCAACGCGCAGAACCAGGTCGACCTGCGCCGCTTCTTCGTCGGGCCGAACGGTTGCGAGGTGACCGGCATCGCCTTCACGCCGGACAACAAGTCGCTGTTCGTCAACATCCAGCACCCGGGCAACTGGCCGTACACCGATGTGGCGACCGCCGTGACCCCGGCCGGTACCACCGTGCGTCCACGAGCGTCGACCGTGGTGATCCAGCGCGATGACGGCGGCGAGATCGGCATCGCCTGATCCCCCGCCCCTGCCGCGAGCCGTTGCCCTACCAGGGCAGCGGCTCGCGGCTTTTCACCCGCACCTGCTGCGCCGGCACCCGCGCGTGCCACTGCACCACCCCCAGCGCCTCGACCTCGAACTCGCTGCGCATCTGCCGCCCTTCTCTCTCGAACTCCAGCTGCAGCAGGAAATGCCCGCTGTTGAGCATCAGCCCCGCGCTGAGCCGCTCGAAAGTCTCGTCGTCCACCGCCCCCAGCGCCTGGCGCAGCGCCGAGGCATCCACGTAGCCCGACGCTGGGCGACCACTGACGATGCGGCTGAGCAAGGAGCGTGCGAAGCGGCCCTCGTACAGCGCATCGAGCAAGGGCAGGTGCTCCAGGCCCAGGGCATTGGCGTTCAGGCGCCAGCCAGTGGTTTCGGGCAGCGCGCACAGGGCCGGGTAGCGCGCCTGGCGGGTGGCATCCGGCTCGAGCAGCAGGTTGAGCTCGCTGGTGTCGAGCATGGCCTGGTTGGCAGCCAGGCGCGGCGGTGCCTGGCGCAGGTACTGGTCGTTTTCCGCGCCCTGCAGGCGCGCCTGGTGATCGTTGTCGAGCCAGTCGGCCAGGGCGTCGGCCAGGCGCTCGGCGGCCAGGTCGTCGCCGAGCAGGTGCCGCAGCTGCCGCTCGGCCAGCTCGCCGTCCTCGCCAAGCAGCGCATTGACGTTGAAGCAGGTGTGCAGGTCGCGCACGCGCAGCTGCGCCGAGCCATCGCCGGTGTCGTAGGCCAGCGGCTGGCCGCGCAGGGCTTGCCAGAACAGTGGGCTGGCCCGCCAGGCGGGATCGCGCAGCGCCTGCTCGGCAAAGGCCAGCCCTGCCTGTTCCATCGCCCGCACCTGGACCCGCTGCTGCAGCAGGCGTACGCCGTCCACCTGCTGGCGACCGTCCTGCACCAGCCAGGTCAGGCCGGCGGCGAGCATCGCCAGCACCACCATCACCATCAGCAGCGCTGCACCGCGTTGTCGTCCACCACCCATTGCCATGCCCTTTTTTTCGTCGAGGCGCCAGTCAACACCGCGCATGTTGCAGGCGCATGGCAAAACCGTCCGCACGTCACGTTGACGTCATAAAGCGCAGGCAGGATTGGCCTTCCTTTTCATGAGCTTGGAGTGGTTTCCCATGGGTGGCATCGGTATCTGGCAATTGGTGATCGTGCTGTTGATCGTGTTCCTGCTGTTCGGCACCAAGCGCCTCAAGGGCCTGGGCAGCGACGTTGGCGAGGCGATCCAGGGCTTTCGCAAGTCCATGGGCCCTGGCACCGATGCGCCGGCCGCGCCCGTGCAGGCCGAGCAACCGGCACCGCTGGCTGCGCACGCCGTGCAGCAGGCGCAAGCGGATCGCCAGGCCTGATGTTCGACATCGGCTTTACCGAACTGCTGCTGGTGGGCGTGGTGGCCCTGCTGGTGCTGGGACCGGAGCGCCTGCCGGTGGCGGCGCGCACCGTCGGCCGCGGCCTTGGCCAGGCGCGCCGGGCAATGAACGCATTGCGTGCGCAGGTCGAGCGAGAGCTGGATGCACCACGCTTGGATACGCTCAAGCTCGACAGCGCGCCCTTGCAACGCCTGGAACAGGAAATCCGCCAGGGCATCAGCCTGGCACCGCCGGCCAATGACGCCACGCCGGTGGCCGCCGCCAAGGAAAACGCCTCATGAGCGCCGCTGTCGAAAACCCGCAGATGCCCCTGGTCGACCACCTTCGCGACCTGCGCAAGCGCCTGGTGCGCTGCCTGCTGGCCATCACCGTGGTGTTCGCCGGCCTGTTCCCGTTTGCCCAGACGCTCTACACGCTGATCTCCGAACCCCTGCGGCGCTTCTTGCCCGTGGGCGCCAACATGATCGCCACCAGTGTGACCTCGCCTTTCCTGGCGCCGTTCAAGCTGACCCTGATGTGCGCGCTGTTCGTCGCCATGCCGGTGCTGCTGCACCAGGCCTGGGGCTTCATCGCCCCCGGCATGTACCGCCGCGAGCGGCGCATCGCGCTGCCGCTGCTGGTGTCGAGCATCGTGCTGTTCTATGCCGGCATGGCGTTCGCGTTCCTGGTGGTGTTCCCGATGATGTTCGGCTTCTTCGCCAGCGTGACCCCGGACGGCGTGGCGATGATGACCGACATCAGCCTGTACCTGGACTTCATCCTGGCGCTGTTCCTGGCGTTCGGGCTGGCGTTCGAGATACCGGTGGCGACGTTCATCGTGGTCTGGGCGGGGTTCACCGACGTGGCGACGCTGCGCCGAAGCCGGCCTTACGTGATCGTCGGGTGCTTTGTGGTGGGGATGATCCTGACGCCGCCTGATGTGTTTTCACAGACGTTGCTGGCGGTGCCGATGTGGCTGCTGTTCGAGGTGGGACTGGTGGCGTGTGGAGGGTTGCAGCGGCGGGGAGAGACGGGGCCAGGCCGTGAGATGTCTGCTGAATGACCCGGCCTCTTCGCTGGCAAGCCAGCTCCCACAGGTACCGCGCAAGCCTGAGATCGCCGCTGTACCTGTACCAGTTCATCAAGGACAGCACTGACCTGAGAGCGCCGCCGTACCTGTGGGAGCTGGCTTGCCAGCGAAAGGATCAGTGAGGTCTAGAACTCGGCCAGCTTCCAGACCTCATAAGCCGGCGTCTCGTACGGATGGCTCCGCTTGAGCGCAGCGACGACCTGGACGATCAGGTCGTCAGCCACCACCAGTTCCACTCGCCACTCCTCGACCTGCTCGACCACGCCGGCCTGCCCGAGGAACGGCTGGCTGCCGTCCAACGGGCGGAACTGGCCTTGGCCGAGCACCTGCCAGGCGCAGTGGTCGTAGTCGCCGATGCGTCCGCCACCGGCGGCGAACACCTCGGCCTTGACCGCTTCGACATGGCTGGGCGGGACGAAGAAGGCGAGCTTGTACATCCTCAGTTCACCCAGACCCGGGCGTTGCGGAACATGCGCATCCAGGCGCCGTCTTCCTGCCAGTCGTCCGGACGCCACGAGTTCTGCGCGGCGCGGAACACACGCTCAGGGTGCGGCATCATGATGGTCACGCGGCCGTCGCGGCTGGTCAGGCCGGTGATGCCACGCGGCGAGCTGTTCGGGTTGGCCGGGTAGGCCTCGGTGACCTTGCCGTGGTTGTCGACGTAGCGCAGGGCCACGCAACCGGACACGTCGGCCTCGAGCAGTGCCTGTTCGTTGGCGAACTCGGCGTGGCCTTCGCCGTGGGCGATGGCGATCGGCATGCGCGAACCGGCCATGCCCTGCAGGAAGATCGAGTTGGACTTCTGCACCTCGACCATGGCCACGCGCGCCTCGAACTGCTCCGAGCGGTTGCGCACGAAGTGCGGCCAGAACTCGGTGCCCGGGATCAGCTCGTGCAGGTTGGACATCATCTGGCAACCGTTGCACACGCCCAGGGCAAAGCTGTCGTTGCGCGCGAAGAAGGCCTGGAAGGCATCGCGGGCGCGGCTGTTGAACAGCGCCGACTTGGCCCAGCCTTCACCGGCGCCGAGCACGTCGCCGTAGGAGAAGCCGCCGCAGGCCACCAGGCCCTTGAAGGTCTCGAAGTCGACACGGCCGGCGAGGATGTCGCTCATGTGCACGTCGATCGCGTCGAAGCCGGCGCGGTCGAAGGCGGCCGCCATTTCCACCTGGCCGTTGACGCCCTGCTCGCGCAGGATCGCCACTTGCGGGCGCACGCCCTTCTTGATGTACGGCGCAGCGATGTCGTCGTTGACGTCGAAGCCCAGCTTGGCGCTCAGGCCCGGGTTGTCTTCCTCGAGCAGCGCGTCGAACTCCTGGTCGGCGCAATCGACGTTGTCGCGCAGGCGCTGGACCTGGTAGCTGGTCTCGGCCCACTGGCGCTGCAGCAGGCGGCGATCGCCCTTGAACAGCTCCTCGCCACCCAGGCGCACCACCACCTCGCCGTTGTTGATCGGCTTGCCGATCACCGCGACGCAGTCCTCGCCCAGGCCCGCGGCGCTGAACTGGGCCAGCACGTCTGGCGTGGCATCCTGGCGTACCTGGATCACCGCGCCGAGCTCTTCGTTGAAGAGGATGGCGCCGATCTTCTCAGGCTTGCTGGTCAGGGTGTCGAGCTCGAGGTCCAGGCCGCAGTGACCGGCGAAGGCCATTTCCAGCACGGTGGTCATCAGGCCGCCGTCGGAACGGTCGTGGTAGGCCAGCAGGTGGCCGTCGGCGTTCAGGCCCTGGATCACGGCGAAGAAGGCCTTGAGGTCTTCGGCGTCGTCGACGTCAGGGGCCTGGTTGCCCAGCTTGCCGTGGGTCTGCGCCAGGATCGAGGCGCCCATGCGGTTCTTGCCGCGGCCCAGGTCGATCAGCACCAGGTCGGTCTCGCCCTTGTCCATGCGCAGTTGCGGGGTCAGGGTCTTGCGGATGTCGACCACCGGGGCGAAGCCGCTGACGATCAGCGACATGGGCGAGGTGACGCTCTTCTGTGCGCCCTCCTCGCTCCACTGGGTCTTCATCGACATGGAGTCCTTGCCGACCGGGATGGTCAGGCCCAGCTCCGGGCACAGTTCCATGCCCACGGCCTTGACGGTGTCGTAGAGGCGCGCATCTTCACCGGGGTGGCCGGCGGCGGACATCCAGTTGGCCGACAGCTTGATGTCGGACAGCTTGCCGATGCTTGCCGCGGCCAGGTTGGTCAGGGTCTCGCCGATCGCCATGCGCCCGGACGCCGGGGCATCGAGCAGGGCCAGCGGGGTACGCTCGCCCATGGCCATGGCTTCGCCGGTGTAGACGTCGAAGCTGGTGGCGGTGACGGCGCAGTCGGCCACCGGGACCTGCCACGGGCCGACCATCTGGTCGCGGGCGACCAGGCCGGTGATGCTGCGGTCGCCGATGGTGATCAGGAAGCTCTTGCTGGCCACGGCCGGGTGGCGCAGGACGCGCTCGACCGAGTCGGCGAGCTGCAGCGCGCCTGGGTCGAAGTCATCGCCCAGCTCGGCTTCGCGGGTGACCGAGCGGTGCATGCGCGGCGGCTTGCCGAGCAGTACGTCGAGCGGCATGTCCACCGGGCTGTTGCCGAAGTGGCTGTCGGTCACGGTCAGGTGCGGCTCGGCGGTCGCCTCGCCGACCACCGCGAACGGGCAGCGCTCGCGCTCGCAGATGGCCTTGAAGCGCTCGAAATCGGCGGCGTCGACCGCCATGACGTAGCGTTCCTGGGATTCGTTGCTCCAGATTTCGTGCGGGGCCATGCCCGGCTCGTCGTTGGGCACGTTGCGCAGCTCGAAGCGGCCACCGCGGCCGCCATCGTTGACCAGCTCGGGGAAGGCGTTGGACAGGCCGCCCGCGCCCACGTCGTGGATGAAGGCGATCGGGTTGGCGTCGCCCAGCTGCCAGCAGCGGTCGATGACTTCCTGGCAGCGGCGTTCCATCTCGGGGTTCTCGCGCTGTACCGAGGCGAAGTCGAGGTCGGCCGAGCTCGCGCCCGTGGCGACCGACGAGGCCGCGCCGCCGCCCAGGCCGATCAGCATGGCCGGGCCGCCGAGCACGATCAGCTTGGCGCCGACGGTGATCTCACCCTTCTGCACGTGGTCTTCACGGATGTTGCCCAGGCCGCCGGCGAGCATGATCGGCTTGTGGTAGCCGCGCACTTCTGCGCCATGCGGGGTGTCGATCGACTGCTCGAAGGTACGGAAGTAGCCGGTCAGCGCCGGACGGCCGAACTCGTTGTTGAACGCGGCGCCGCCCAGCGGGCCCTCGATCATGATGTCCAGCGCGTTCACGATGCGCTCGGGCTTGCCGTAGGCCTGCTCCCACGGCTGTTCGAAGCCAGGGATGCGCAGGTTGGAGACGGTGAAGCCGGTGAGGCCTGCCTTGGGCTTGGCGCCACGGCCGGTGGCACCTTCGTCGCGGATTTCGCCGCCGGAGCCGGTGGAGGCACCGGAGAACGGCGAGATGGCGGTCGGGTGGTTGTGCGTCTCGACCTTCATCAGGATGTGCACCGGCTCCTGCACCGCGCCGTACTGGCGGGTCTCAGGGTTCGGGTAGAAGCGACCGGCCACGCTGCCGACGATCACCGAGGCGTTGTCCTTGTAGGCGGACAGCACGCCTTCGCTGTGCATCTGGTAGGTGTTCTTGATCATGCCGAACAGGCTTTTTTCCTGCTCCTGGCCGTCGATGTCCCAGCTGGCGTTGAAGATCTTGTGGCGGCAATGCTCGGAGTTGGCCTGGGCGAACATCATCAGTTCGATGTCGTGCGGGTTGCGCTCGAGCCCCTGGAAGGCGCTGACCAGGTAGTCGATCTCGTCGTCGGCCAGGGCCAGGCCCAGGTCGAGGTTGGCCTGCGCCAGCGCGGCGCGGCCACCACCGAGTACGTCGACGGCGGTCAGCGGCTTGGGCTGGGCGTGGCTGAACAGGCCGGCGGCCTCTTCGAGCCGGCCCAGCACGCGCTGGGTCATGCGGTCGTGCAGCACGGCGGCGACGCTGGCAGCGTCGGCTTCGCTCAGCTCACCGCTGACGTGGTAGGCGATCCCGCGCTCCAGGCGCTGGACGTTGGCCAGGCCGCAGTTGTGGGCGATGTCGCTGGCCTTGCTCGACCATGGCGAGATGGTGCCCAGGCGCGGCACCACCAGGAACAGGCGGCCGCTTGGCTCCTGCACCGGCACGCTCGGGCCGTACTTGAGCAGACGGCCCAGGACCTGCTGTTGGTCGTCGGACAGTTCGCCGTCAACCTCGGCGAAATGGGCGAATTCAGCATACAAGCCAGTAACAGCGGGGACTTTCTGGCTCAGTTGCTCGAGTAATTTACCGTGGCGAAAGGCAGAAAGGGCAGGAGCGCCGCGCAGAATCAACATCGTCGGGACAGCCTCAAGAAGGGGTGTGCTTGGAGGCCGTGCATTCTAGCCTAAATCGCGGGTTTCGGCACCCGCTGCGGGGCAATCCCGAGCAGCGGCGCAACTGGACTTCAGGGTCAGAAAAGCAGCGGCGAGTTGCAAGCGGCAAGCA
>JAQZAY010000017.1:25087-29814 GCA_029239415.1 Pseudomonas sp.
AAGCGGCAAGCAGCAGGAAAAAGCACCCTTACACCGTCCGCCGTTTCCTGCAGCTTGCCGCTTGCAACTCGCCGCTGCTTCCCCGCTACCAGACAACCTGGCAGTTGTCGAGATATGGCGGGGCCTGAGCTTTGCGTATACTGCAACCTATGTTCGCCCACACTGCTTTGCGCCAGCGCTGCGCCAGATGGCTCTTCGCAACCGGTCTCTTTCTGATGCTCGGTGCCTGTGTTGAAAAACCCAGCACCCTGGAGCGCGTCAAGGAGGACGGTGTGCTGCGCGTGGTCACCCGCAACAGCCCGGCCACCTATTTCCAGGACCGTAACGGCGAGACCGGCTTCGAGTACGAGCTGGTCAAGCGTTTCGCCGACGACATGGGCGTGGAGCTGAAGATCGAGACCGCCGACAACCTCGACGAGATGTTCAACCAGCTCGGCAAGCCCGCAGGCCCCGTGCTGGCCGCGGCCGGCCTGGTCAGCAGCGAGCACCGCCTGGCCCAGGCGCGCTTCTCGCACTCGTACCTGCAGGTCACCCCGCAGGTGATCTACCGCAACGGCCGCCCGCGCCCCACCAGCGCCAAGGGCCTGGTGGGCAAGAAGATCATGGTGCTCAAGGGCAGCAGCCACGCCGAGCAGCTGGCCGCGCTGAAGAAGCAGTATCCGGCGCTTGAATACGAAGAATCCGACGCGGTAGAAGTCGTCGACCTGCTGCGCATGGTGGACGAAGGCCAGATCGACCTGACCCTGGTCGACTCCAACGAGCTGGCCATGAACCAGGTGTACTTCTCCAACGTTCGCGTGGCCTTCGACCTGGGCGATGCCCGCGACCAGCGCTGGGCCGTGGCGCCCGGCGAAGACAACAGCCTGCTCAACGAGATCAACGACTTTCTCGACAAGGCGCAGAAGAACGGCACCCTGCAGCGCCTCAAGGACCGCTACTACGGGCATGTCGACGTGCTCGGCTACGTCGGCGCCTACACCTTCGCCCAGCACCTGCAGCAGCGCCTGCCCAAGTACGAGAAGCACTTCCACGCCTCGGCCAAGGAAGAACAGGTCGACTGGCGCCTGCTGGCCGCGATCGGCTACCAGGAATCCCTGTGGCAGCCGGAGGTCACCTCCAAGACCGGCGTGCGCGGCCTGATGATGCTGACCCAGCGCACCGCCCAGGCCATGGGCGTGTCCAACCGCCTGGATGCCCGGCAGAGCATCAAGGGCGGCGCCAAGTACTTCATGCTGGTCAAGGAACAGCTGGCCGACAGCATCGAGGAGCCCGACCGCACCTGGTTCGCCCTGGCCGCCTACAACGTCGGCAGCGGCCACCTCGAGGACGCCCGCACCCTGGCCAAGCGCGAAGGCCTGAACCCGAACAAGTGGCTGGACGTGAAGAAGATGCTGCCTCGCCTGGCGCAGAAGCAGTGGTACAGCAAGACCCGCTATGGCTATGCCCGCGGTGGCGAGCCGGTGCACTTCGTGGCCAACATCCGCCGCTACTACGACATCCTCACCTGGGTGACCCAGCCGCAGCTGGAGGGCCAGGTGGCCGAGGGCAACCTGCACGTGCCAGGGGTGAACAAGGACAAGCCGGCGGAGCAGTCGCCGCCGATGTGATCAGCCGCTGGAGCCATCCCGCTTCTACACTTTGGCGCGCCTGGCCTTGAAGAACTCGCTCAGGATCCGCCCGCACTCCTCGGCCAGCACCCCACCCTCGAACATCACCCGATGATTGAGGAAGCCCTGCTCGAAGAACCGTCCCTGGCTCTGCACTACCCCTGCCTTGGGCTCCAGCGCGCCATACACCACGCGACTGACCCGCGAATGCACGATCAGCCCCGCGCACATGCTGCAAGGTTCCAGCGTCACGTACAGCGTGCTGCGTGGCAGCCGGTAGTTGCTGGCCGCCTGGGCCGCCGCGCGTATCGCCACCATCTCGGCATGGGCACTCGGGTCGCTGCCACTGATGGGACGGTTGAAGCCACGCCCGATCACCTGCCCATGCTGCACCAGCACCGCGCCGACCGGCACTTCGCCCAGGGCCGCGCCCTCGGCCGCCAGCTCCAGCGCCAGGCGCATGAATTCCTGGTCGCGGCTGCGATCGATGATCTGCGGGCGCATCACACCACCTCGATCGCGGCCATCAGGCCGGTTTCCATGTGGTCGATCACATGGCAGTGGAACATCCAGGTCCCCGGGTTATCGGCCACCAGCGCCACCTGGGCGCGTTCGTTCCTGCCCAGCAGGTAGGTGTCGGTGAACCACGGCTCGACGATCTTGTGCCGGTTGGAGGCAATCACCTTGAAGCTCATGCCATGCAGGTGGATCGGGTGCTGGTACTGGGTCATGTTCTTCAGTTCGAGAATGTAGCTCTTGCCTTGCTTCAGGGTCGCGATGGGCCGGTCTGCGCAAGTCTCGTCGGTGATGTCCCACGCCTGCCCGTTGATCTGCCACAGGCTCGGCGGCTTGCCATTGTCGGTGTTGACCGAGACCTTGCCGACCCATTCGAAATTGAAGTTGAGCTTCTCGGCATTGGCCAGGTCCGGCTCGGCGATGGGATTGGGCGGCAGCGCGGGCGGCCAGTCGCCCGGCGCCTCCTCGCTCGCCACCGAACGCAAGGTGCCCAGGCGCACGAAGCCATCGCGCAACGACACTTCCTCGCCTGCCTTCGGGATGCGGATCGCCAGGCAGATGCGCATGCCCGGCCCCAGCCAGTAGTCCTTGCCCAGCGGTCGCGGCGTGATCGGGTTGCCATCGAGCGCATAGACCATCGCCTCGACGTTGCCCCTGAGGTTGATGCGATAGGTCCAGGTATTGTCCAGGTTCAGCAGCCGCACCCGCACCACCTGCCCCGCCGGCAGCTCGGTCACCGACTCGGGCTCGCCATTGATGGTGATCAAGCGCCCCGCGGTGCCGTTGCGCGCGGCCTCGCGCGGGATGCTGAACGGCAGCCAGCCGCCCTGCTCGTCCACGTGCCAGTTCTTCAGGCTCAGGGTACGCTCGTGGCGGAACCCGGTAGGCTCGCGCTCCTCGACGATCAGCGGGCCTACCAGGCCGCGGCCCAGCTCCTCGGAGCTGCTCACATGCGGGTGGTACCAATAGCTGCCCGCATCCGGCACACGGAACTTGTAGTCGAAGTATTCGCCCGGCAGCACTGGCAGTTGCGAAACGTACGGCACGCCGTCCATCTCCAGCGGCAGGCGGATGCCATGCCAGTGAATGGTAGTAGCGACCGGCAGGTGGTTGATGAAGCGCACCCGCAACCAGGTGCCCTGGCGCACACGCAGCTCGGTTCCCGGCGCTGACGGGCCAAAGGCCCAGGCCTCGGTCTTGAAGCCCGGCACCAGCTCGACCTCCAGCGGCGCCGCGATCAGCTCGTAGTCGTGCCCGGCGTTCTCGTCCTCCACCTTGCCCAGCCAGTAGCGCCCCGCGCCCCCGGCGCCCAGGCCAACCACCACCAGGCCGGTCAGCCCCTTGAGCATTTGTCGACGGGTAAAGGACATCGGAACAGGTACCTCGTATTGCGTAAATCAGCTTGCCACGACGGGGCCGTGGCGATGAAGGGCGGATACGATACACCTGCGAATGGGAAATATTAAGTGAAGAGTTGTTGTAGATACCGTTGGCCAATAAGCGCAGCTTGCTTCCCACGCTCCTAAGCTGGGCAAATCGTTAATTTCAAGGGTTCTACTGCGCGAAACCGTTCTGCGTTGCGAGAAATCGATTAGAAAACGGTAGTTTTGCGAGAAACCGTTACAAAAGCTACCGTCTTCGTGGAGCGCCTTGTGCCTACTGGACGCGTCGCTCTTTCGTCATTCCGTGCGCCACATCCTCGACCAGCGCCTTGGCCATGCCGCTGAGGTAATGCGTCTCCCAGACAAACCGTCCACCGCCTTCGACACCGGCTTCAAGGGTCATCTTGTAGATGCAGTCCAGCAGCACTGTCGCTTGCTCCAGGGCATAGTCCGCATCGTGCCCTGGCGTTACCTTGAACAGCCGGTCGGCGATCGTCCCGCCGAGGCCCTCGCCGAAGGTACCGATGCCGGAAGTCTTCAAGTCTTCAAGCCTCATCTTGCTACACATGTCTCACCTCCTGTGGGAGCGGGCTTGCCCGCGAATGAATCCAACCTGATGCAATTGACTCAGTGCCGAGACTGGACCCGACTCAACGCCATCTCGACCAGAGCATGAGCATTCTCGATCTCATGCATCGCGGCCAGGGTCATGACCTGCCCGGCAGGCTTGGGATTGAGCAGCACCGTCTGCTTGGCGACGGTCAGGGCGCAGACCAGGTATTCGGAGGTCTGGAGAAGCAGGGATTCGATGGAAGGGGGTGAATCAGTGTCAAAGGGTGGGTCTGGGACGATCTTCAACATTCAGTAACTCCGTCGCTTTCGCGGTCAGGAGCCGCCACACATCTGCTGTCAAACAGAAGGGTGGCAGCTGTACGCGGGTTGACAGACCGGGAGAAAACGACGGAAAAGACCGGCGCACCGAAGTGCCCCACATACAGCCGCCATAACACGGGTGCATGCGTCGGTTTAACTCACGGTCTGTCAAAACCGGTCGTTGATGAGCAACGACGGACCGAGACTAGACCGGCACGAAGCCCCCCGCAAGCGCCCAAAGGCCGTTGCAGGATAATTCGGAAATGTCCTACAAGATATAGGCAAAGTCTTAAACTTTAGCGTTTATTCCCGGCTTATAAAGCAATGACCGAGCTGGAGAATACCTTTA
>JAQZAY010000286.1 GCA_029239415.1 Pseudomonas sp.
CGCCCAGGTCAACAACATCGCCCGCGAACTGGGCAAGCTGGACCCGGACAACGCCCGCTACTACACCCAGAACGCCCGCGCCTACGCCAAACGCCTGCGGGCCCTGCGCGCCGAGGCCCTGGCCAAGGTGTCCCAGGCCCCGGACGCGACCTTCCGCGTGGCCACCATCCATGCCGCCTATGACTACCTGGTGCGTGACTTCGGGCTGGAAGTCACGGCGGTGGTCGAGCCGGCCCACGGCATCGAGCCGAGCCCGGCGCAGTTGAAGAAGACCATCGACCAGCTCAAGGCGCTGGACGTGAACGTGATCTTCTCGGAGATGGACTTCCCCTCGGCCTACGTCGAAACCATCCAGCGCGAGTCGGGCGTGCGGATCTACCCGCTGACCCACATCTCCTACGGCGAGTACACCGCGGACAAGTACGAGGTGGAGATGAAGCGCAACATGGACACCGTGGTCCGCGCCATCGAAGAGCGTCGCACATGACCGCCGCCGCCCCTATCGCCGAGCGTGCCGGCCTCGCCTGCGGCCCGCGCATCAACTTCGACGGCATCGACCTGACGCTCGGGCGCACGCGCATCCTGGACCAGGTGCGCTTCAGTGTCGCGCCGGGCAGCGTGCACGCGATCGTCGGCCCCAATGGTGGCGGCAAGAGCTCGTTGATCAAGACGCTCCTCGGGCAGATGCCCCATCGCGGGCGCCTGACCCTGGAGTGGCCGGGCGAGGCCCAGGTGATCGGCTATGTCCCCCAGGCCCTGGAATTCGACCGGGGCCTGCCGATGACGGTGGACGACTTCATGGGCGCTTTGTGCCAGCATCGCCCGGCCTTCCTGGGGCTGTCCCGGCGGGTGCGTGCGCCCATCGACGACGCCTTGGCGCAGGTGGGCATGCTCGACAAGCGCACGCGGCGCATGGGTGCGCTGTCCGGTGGCGAGCGCCAGCGCGTGCTGCTGGCCCAAGGGCTGGTGCCCACGCCGCAGTTGCTGGTCCTGGACGAGCCGATGTCGGCGTTGGACGAGGCCGGTATCCAGGTGTTCGAGCGCCTGCTCGACGGCTGGCGTCGGGCGGGTACCACGGTGCTGTGGATCGAACATGACCTGCAGGCCGTCCTGCGCCTGGCCGACCGGGTGACCGGGCTGAGCCGCCAGGTGCTGTTCGACGCGCCGCCGGCCCAGGCCCTGACCCCCGAGCGTCTGCTGACGCTGTTCTCCGTCCACACCCGCAGCGAGGGCACCGCCTGATGAGCCTCGATACCGTTCGCCAACTGGTCCAGGACTGGGCACAGGCCGGCTGGTTGCCCGAGGCCTTGGCCTACGGCTTCGTGGTCAATGCCCTGCTCGCCGGCCTGATGATCGGCCCGGTGCTGGGCGGGCTCGGGACACTGGTGGTGGTCAAGCGCTTCGCGTTCTTCTCCGAAGCGGTGGGCCACGCGGCGCTGACCGGTGTCGCCATCGGCATCCTGCTGGGCGAGCCGTACACCGGTCCTTATGGCAGCCTGTTCGGCTACTGCCTGCTGTTCGGCCTGCTGCTCAATTACCTGCGCAACCGCACCGGCCTGTCGCCCGACACGCTGATCGGGGTCTTCCTGTCGGTCTCACTGGCCCTGGGCGCGAGTCTGCTGCTGATGCTGGCGGGCAAGATCAACGTGCACATCCTCGAGAACGTGCTGTTTGGCTCGGTGCTGACCGTCAGCGGCCAGGACCTGCTGGTGCTGGGCATCGTCGCGTTGCTGGTGCTGGGCCTGGCGCTGCCGCTGTACAACCGCATCATCCTGGCCAGCTTCAACCCCCAGCTCGCGGCAGTACGGGGTGTGACGGTGAAGCGTCTGGACTACCTGTTCGTGGTGCTGGTGACCTTGGTCACGGTGGCGGCGGTCAAGGTCATCGGCGCGATCCTGGTCGGCGCCCTGCTGGTGATCCCGGCGGCGGCGGCGCGCCTGGTCAGCCAGTCGCTCAAAGGGTTCTTCTGGCTGTCGGTACTGATCGCCACCCTCAGCACCCTGCTGGGGATCCTGCTGCCTATCATGGTCGACCTGCCCGTGCCCTCGGGCGCCGCGATCATCCTGGTGGCCGGTGTCTGCTTCGCCCTGGCCGCCCTGGCCCGCGCCCTCGTCCCTCGCCTGCAAGGAAACCCGGCATGACCTTCGATCTCAAGCCTCTGACCCTGGCTCTGGCCTTGTCGCTCTGCCCAGGCCTGGCGCTGGCTGCCTCCTCTGCACCCGGCCCTGAAGCGGTCAGCGTGCTGACCACCCTGCCCGTCACCCACAGCCTGGCCAGCGCCCTGCTGGTGGACACCTCGGTGCAGGTGAGGCGCGCGGCACCCGCCACCCTGCCGGCCAGTCGCCAACCGTCGTATTTCGAAGGACGCGGGGGCGCCAGCCTGGTCAAGGCCGCCCAACAGGCAGACGCGGCGATCGGGCTGCGTTCGATCTGGCACGACGATCCGCTGTACCCCATGGCCCGACGCAGCAACCTCCGCATCGTCGAGATCGACGCGGCCCGCCCGGTCGATGGCGCTCTGCCGGGCATCGCCGTGCAAGGCGAAAACGCCTTCGCTCA
This sequence comes from Pseudomonas sp., assembly GCA_029239415.1. The sequence continues at coordinate 2,560 of JAQZAY010000286.1, forward strand.
CTACCCCTGGCTGCATCCGACCAATCTCGGGCGCATGGCCGACGTCCTGGCCAATGACCTCGAGCGCCTGGCGCCCGCTGACAAAGCGAAGATTCAGGCGAATCTGGCGAGCATCAAGCGTGAACTGCTGACGCTGACGGCCAACAGCCAGACGCGCCTGGCCGAGGTCGACAACCTCAGCGTGGTGAGCCTGTCCGAACGCCTGGGCTACTTGGCCAGTGGCTTGAACCTGGACGTGGTCGAGCAGCCGTTGCCGGCCGACGACGCCTGGGATGAAACGTCGCTCAAGGCACTGACCGAGCAGCTCAAGGCGCAGGACGTGGCACTGGTGCTGCATCACCGGCAGCCGACCTCTGCACTGGTGAGCGCCATCGAGGCAGGCGGTGCGCGCCTGGTGGTGGTGGACAGCGATGCGCCGGATACGCTGGCCGGGTTCAAGGGGGCGGTGGATCAGGTGGTGAAGGCGCTGGTAGAAGGTTGATTACACGAGCGATGTTGGGCGGGTCTTGATCATCCGAGAGTTCTAGGCGCCGTCGTCAAGGGCTATACAATCGATGAACCATCAAACCGATACGCGCCTGGAGCTCAACCTAGGGGAGCTGACTTGCTCGCGATGCAGGCGGCGCTTGACAGGGCCCTATCGCTGGCAAGCCAGCTCCCACCCAGACCTCTTTAGCCTGTCGATGCAGGCATGGCTGTGCCAGCACCCTGTGGAGGCCTGTCGATGCAGGCATGGCTGTTCAAGCACCCTGCGGAAGCCTGTCGATGCAGGCATGGCTGTTCAAGCACCCTGTGGGAGCGGGCTTGCCCGCGATAGCGCCCGGGCCGTCACCGCCTGCATCGCGGGCCAGCCCACAGATAGGTTGTGCCGGTCTGACAAACCAGCGTTGACATCAACCGAGGCGGCGTGCCAAAGCCCTGGTCCAATCCTGACCAGGCCTGGAGGGCCTGCCGCTCAAGCAGGCCGAAAGGGCATGGCGCATGGTGTCTACCGCGCCATGCACCGCTGGTAACGCTGATCCACCCGTTCGGCGAACCAGGCGGTGGTCAGCTTGCGGGTGATCTTCGGGCTTTTCAGCTCGATGCCCGGCAGGATCGCCCTGGGCACGGGCTTGCCGGCCTTGGCGTCGGCCAGGGCGAACACACGCTCGTGAATCACCGTCTGCTCGAAGCTCTGGTCGTTGCCCTTTTCCAGCTGGCTGCGGATTTGCGGGTTGCGTAGCCCCAACTGGCGCCCCAGCAGGCGCGCTGCCTTTTCGGTCGTGCCCGGCAACAGCGAGCCGGGCGCGATCAAGTCACCGTCCAGTGCCAGCTCGACCCCGGTGACCTGGCTCAGCGCCGCCTGGAACGCCGCGTTGCGACTGGCATACCAGCCGGCATTGAAATCGGCGAAGCGGTACAGCGGACGCGGATAGTCGACCGGATAGCCCAACAGGTGCGCGATGCCGAAGTACAAGCCACCGCGCCGGGTGAACACCTCCTGGCGAATCGTGCCTGGCACGCCGTAAGGGTAATCCTGGGCATGATGTTCGGCGAAATCGACGCTGACCTGCATCGGGCCGCCCGTGTGCACCGGGTTGAGGCCGCCGAGCAGGGTGTTGCCCAAGGGCAAGCCACTGATCACGTCGTCGTACAGCGCACTGAGCTGCTTCTCGCTGCGCACCGCCTGCAACCGCTCCTCATAGGTCTTGCCATTGCTCGAACGGGTGCGCAGTGCGGCATTCACCAGGGCGCCCGGAATCAGCACCCGCTTGGCGCGACGCTCGATTTCGGCGCGGGCGATGCGCCCCAGGCCTGGCACTTGCGGGTCGGCGTTGAACGTGGACTCCTGCTCGACCACCGCCAGGACGGCGCACAGGTTGTCCTGACTCGGCTCGAGACGCTGGGCCGCGAAGGCCACCTGAATGTCCTGCGCCCAGCCCGCACGATCCTTCACGCTGGCCGGCAGCAGGCGCAACACGGTCTGGCGTACCTCGGCCGGGTCGGCCGGTGGCGTACGGTCCTGACGCCCGGCGCACCCTTGCAGCAGCGCCAGGGCCACCAGCAGCCCGCCCAGGGCCCTGCGGTTCAGGGCTGTTCTCCGACCAGGTAGGTCTTGCTGATGTGGCGAAACGCCGGATGCGCCGAGCTGCCGAGCAGTTCGAACAGCACCATCTCGCGGGTGACGATCTGGGCGCCAGCATGGCGCATGCGTGCCAGGCCCAGCTGCTTGTTCTCCGCTCGGCGGCTGTCGCAGGCGTCCTCGACGACGAACACGGTCTTGCCCAGGGCCAGCAGGTCCATCACCGTCTGCAGGACGCAGACATGGGTTTCCATGCCGCACACG
>JAQZAY010000287.1 GCA_029239415.1 Pseudomonas sp.
TTATGCGTCCGGCTTCAACGGAACCGGCGAATTCAAAGACGGCCTAATATGCGTGATCAATTGCCCCCACGTCGAATCAGCATGAAGCATTTCATTCCCGGCAGTGCCCTGGCGCTGTGTATCGGCCTCGGCAGCTTGTCGATGTCCGCCAATACCTTGGCTGCCAACAGCTGGGACAAACTTCAGCCGGATCGCGACGAAGTGGTGGCCAGCCTCAATGTGGTCGAGCTGCTCAAGCGCCATCATTACAGCAAGCCGCCGCTCAACGATGCGCGCTCGGTCATCATCTATGACAGCTACATCAAGCTGCTCGATCCCTCGCGCAGCTATTTCACGGCGGCCGACATCGCCGAGTTCGACAAATGGAAGACCCAGTTCGACGACTTCCTGAAGAACGGCAACCTGGATCCCGGCTTCGTCATCTACAAGCGCTACCTGGACCGGGTCAAGGCCCGTCTGGACTTTGCCCTGGCTGAACTGAACAAGGGCGTCGACAAGTTCGACTTCACCACCAAGGAAACCCTGCTGGTCGACCGCAAGGACGCCCCTTGGCTGAAGAACGAAGCGGAGCTGGACGACCTGTGGCGCAAGCGCGTGAAGGATGAAGTGCTACGCCAGAAGATCGCTGGAAAAGACGCCGCGCAGATTCAGGAAACCCTGTCCAAGCGCTACAAGAACCAGCTTGCCCGCCTCGACCAGACCCGCGCCGAGGACATCTTCCAGGCGTACATCAATACCTTCGCCCAGTCCTACGATCCGCACACCAACTACCTGTCCCCGGACAACGCGGAAAACTTCGACATCAACATGAGCCTGTCGCTCGAAGGCATCGGTGCGGTCCTGCAAAGCGACAACGATCAGGTCAAGATCGTGCGCCTGGTCCCTGCCGGTCCGGCCGACAAGACCAAGCAGGTCGCCCCTGCCGACAAGATCATCGGCGTCGCCCAGGGCGACAAGGAAATGGTCGACGTGGTCGGCTGGCGCCTGGATGAAGTGGTCAAGCTGATTCGCGGGCCGAAAGGCTCCACCGTGCGCCTGGAAGTGATTCCGCACACCAATGCGCCCAACGATCAGACCAGCAAGATCGTCTCGATCACCCGCGAAGCGGTCAAGCTCGAGGAACAGGCGGCGAAGAAGTCGATCCTCAACCTCAAGGAAAACGGCCGCGACTACAAGCTGGGCGTGATCGAGATTCCAGCCTTCTACCTGGACTTCAAGGCGTTCCGCGCCGGTGACCCGGACTACAAGTCGACCACCCGCGATGTACGCAAGCTGCTCACCGAGCTGCAGAAGGAAAAAGTCGACGGCGTGGTCATCGACCTGCGCAACAACGGCGGCGGCTCCCTGCAGGAAGCCACCGAACTGACCAGCCTGTTCATCGAGAAAGGCCCGACCGTACTGGTGCGCAACGCCGATGGCCGCGTCGACGTGCTCGAGGATGAAAACCCCGGCGCGTTCTACAAAGGCCCGCTGGCGCTGCTGGTGAACCGTCTGTCCGCTTCGGCCTCGGAGATTTTCGCCGGTGCCATGCAGGATTATCACCGCGCCTTGATCGTGGGCGGACAGACCTTCGGCAAGGGCACGGTGCAGACCATCCAGCCGCTCAACCACGGCGAGCTCAAGCTGACCTTGGCCAAGTTCTACCGGGTTTCCGGACAGAGCACCCAGCATCAGGGCGTGCTGCCGGACATCGCCTACCCGTCGATCATCGACACCAAGGAAATCGGCGAGAGCGCCCTGCCCGAAGCGATGCCATGGGACACCATCCGTCCTGCCATCAAGCCGGCCAGCGATCCGTTCAAGCCGTACCTGGCCAAGCTGACCGCCGACCATGACGCGCGTACCGTGAAGGATCCCGAATTCATCTACATCCGCGATCGTTTGGCCCTGGCCGAGCAGTTGATGAAAGAGAAGACCGTGAGCCTGAACGAGGCCGATCGTCGTGCCCAGCACAGCGACATCGAAGCCAAGCAACTGGCGTTGGAAAACACCCGTCGCAAGGCCAAGGGCGAAGAGCCGCTCAAAGAGCTGAAGAAGGAAGACGAAGACGCACTGGGCGCTGATCCGGACAAGACCAAACCGGAAGACGACGCTTACCTGGCCGAGACCGGGCGCATCCTGCTCGACTACCTGAAACTCAATACATCGGTGGCCAAGCACTGATGCACGCGGTAATGACGGCAACGTGACACCTGCGTCATCAAACCGAAATGAAGCTGTCGTGAAATAGGGACCCGCTGCGTGAGCAGCGGGTCTTTTTTTGCGTCTGGCCCGGTGCTTTCAACCTGTTTCGAGCATCGGGCAGCACGACCTTCAGCAAGGTAGCGTACCGATGACCGTCATTGAACAGCTCAGCGCCCTGGACACCATTCTGGCCCAAGGCGGTGTGCACAGCTTGTTCCAGCCGATCGTGTCACTGTCCCAGCAACGGATCCTGGGCTTCGAGGCATTGAGTCGAGGGCCGTCGAACAGCCCGCTGCACTCGCCGATCAACCTGTTCGCCGTCGCCCGCCAGGCCGGGCGGCTCAACGAGCTGGAGGTGATGTGCCGGGAAACCGCCTGCCGCCGCTTCAGCGAACAGCGCCTGGACGGCAAGCTGTTTCTCAACGTGTCGCCCGAGTCGCTGGTCGAACCGCTGCACGAAAACGGCCGCACCTTGCAGTTGTTGCAACGCTACGGCATCAGCCCGAACCAGGTGGTCATCGAACTCACCGAACAAACCCCCACCGACGATTTTCAACTGCTGTTCAACGCCCTGCATCATTACCGCGCCATGGGGTTCTCCATTGCCCTGGACGACTTGGGAGCAGGCTATTCGAGTCTGCGCTTGTGGTCGGAATTGCGCCCGGACTACGTGAAGATCGACCGTCACTTCATCGATGGCATTCACCAGGACGCCCTCAAGCGCGAGTTCGTCGGCTCCATCCTGCAGATCGCCAAGGCCTCCAAAGCCCAGGTGATCGCCGAGGGCATCGAGCTGGAGGAGGAACTGCTGGTGCTCATCGAGATGGGCGTCGACCTGGTCCAGGGCTACCTGCTCTGCCGCCCGCAGGAACAGCCGCCACGGGATGCACGGGGGCTGATCCCGCGGCTCGAAGGCAGCCACCCTCCCCTGAGCGAAGACGGCAACCACCTGGCCGCGCTGATCATCGAACAAGCCGCGGTGCAGCGCGATACCTCGACCCGGCAGGTGCTGGAAGCTTTCCGCCTGCAGGCCGACCTGAACACCCTGGCCGTGGTCGACGACGAGGGCCGCCCCTGTGGCATCGTCCATCGGCACGCACTCTCGGATGCGCTGTTCGAGCCCTTCGCCGCCGGCCTGTTCGCGCGCAAGCCGATCAGCCGACTGATGAGCAGTGATTTCCTCGCGGTCGACATCAAGCAGTCCCTGCAACAGGTCAGTCGCCTACTGACCGGACGTGCACGGCAACGGATCGAAGAGGACTTCGTGATCATTCAGGGTGGGCGATACCTGGGCTTGGGGCGACTGATCGACGTGCTCAGACTGATCACCGAGCCGGCCTAGACCGCCGTGCTGGACGGGTACGCATACTCGAACACGCGCACCACTTCCGAGGCGTGCCAGGCGGCAGCCGCCACGCCATCCGACGGACCGGAGAAGCGCCCGAGCTTTTCAACGCACTCGAAAAAGCCGGGACGCGGCAGCCGGCTCGCGCCCTGGCTGATCACCAGCGAGCTGCGCAAGGGTTGGTCGGCGCGGGCATCGAGCATGGCCAGGTATTCCAGCGCCGCCGTCAGGGTCTGCATGGCAGGCGTGGGCAATGCCAGACGTTCGAGCAGCGCGCGGTAGGTGAGCAAGTGGCGCTGGTGCCGTGCAACGTCGAGCTCGCTCAGCAGGCCCTCCCATTGCTGCCGACTGATGCGCACGCTCACGACTCGCTGCTCCAGCCCGGCACCCCCAATTCCCAGGCAAGACTGCGGCGGATGGCAGCATCGGGCTCGCGCTCGCCGGTTTCGATCATCGACAGGTAGGAAGGACTGATGCCGACCGCGCGGGCCAGACTGTCCAGAGGCACGCCCTGGGTCTCGCGCAATTCGCGCAGGCGCTGGAAGCTGGGAGGCGGGACGTGAGCGGCCGGAGCGGTCGGTTCGCTGGACGCTTCGGTGTCTGAAGTCTGCTCGACCGAGCTGCCTGCGGCAGCAGCCAGAAGCCGTTGATACTCGGCCCATGGCACCACCGCGTATTCCGGCTGGCCGTCACGGCTTATCACCTGAACCCCCATTGCATCCTCCCGCACGATGGCTGCCTACATCGGATGATGCAAGCGTAATGCGGGGATGTTAACAGGGGATCGCCGACTTCGGGGCGTTAACTGCGCACCGAAGCCGGCAGGCGTATCAGCGGTGGGATTTTTCCAGCTCAAGCTCCTGCTCCGAAGCCGGCAGGCGCTCGACGACCCGCAGCTTCTCCGGAGACTGCCGCTCGCGCCAGGCGCGGAAGGTGTCCAGCTCGCCGGACAGGGTTTTCATGACCCAGGCCAGGACCGCGATGTCGTCCAGCATGCCGACGCCCAACAGCCAGTCGGGAATGGCATCGATGGGGCTGACGAAGTAGACCAGGCCAGCGACGATGGACAGCAACGCCTTCGGGCTGATGTTGCGGTACTCGCCCCGCCAGTAGGCCAGGCACAGGGCCTGGAGCAGTTGCACGTCTTCCTTCAGGGCGCCCAGCCGATAGCCCTTGCCCTTGCGCGCCACGGCGAAGATCAAGGCCGGCAGGCGGCCCCGACTCAGGATGCGTTCGGCAATGGGCAGAAAACGGGTGAAATTCCAAGGTGCCTTCATGAGCCCTCCGGTGCCGAATGATGGTTTCAGGTTATCCACAGTATTTGTGGATAACCTTGTGAACAGAG
>JAQZAY010000288.1 GCA_029239415.1 Pseudomonas sp.
CGCCAACGGCATCCTGCACGTCGGCGCGAAAGACAAGGCCACCGGCAAGACCCAGTCGATCGTGATCAAGGCCAACTCCGGCCTGTCCGAGGAAGAAATCGCCCAGATGGTCCGCGATGCCGAGGTCAACGCCGAGGAAGACCGCAAGTTCGAAGAGCTGGCCGCTGCCCGCAACCAGGGTGACGCGCTGGTCCACTCGACTCGCAAGATGGTCGTCGACGCCGGTGACAAGGTGACCGCTGACGAGAAGACCGCGATCGAAGCCGCCGTGGTTGCCCTGGAAGCCGCCGTCAAGGGCGACGACAAGGCTGCCATCGAAGCCAAGATCGAAGAGCTGTCGAAGGTCTCCGCGCCAGTCGCGCAGAAGATGTACGCCGAGCAGCAGGGCGAGCAGCCTCAGGGCGGCGCCCAGCAGCAGGCCGAGCCTGAAGCCAAGCACGACGACGTGGTTGACGCCGAGTTCGAAGAAGTCAAAGACAACAAGTAATTCGTTACAGGTTGTCGGCCGGTTGGCTGCTCTAGGGCGGTGACTGGTAGGATGTCGCCGCGCGGGGGCTTGCTCCCGCGTTGGCGTGTCTGGAATACGCAAATTTTTACAGCATCTGTCAGGGCTCGTTCGAACAGGGCGGCAGGTGCTGGCGGCACGGCGCGGAACGCGCAGAGGTTTGCCGAACGTCCTCAAGAGTGCAAATGACTTATGGCAAAGCGAGATTTTTATGAGGTCCTGGGCGTCGAGCGCGGCGCCAGCGAAGGCGACCTCAAGAAGGCTTATCGCCGCCTGGCGATGAAGTACCACCCGGACCGCAATCCGGGTGACAAGGAGTCGGAAGACCTGTTCAAGGAGGCCAACGAGGCCTACGAGGTCTTGTCCGATGCCAGCAAGCGCGCGGCCTACGACCAGTACGGCCATGCCGGGGTCGACCCGAGCATGGGTGGCGGCGGCGCAGGCTTCGGCGGCGCCAACTTCTCCGACATCTTCGGCGATGTATTCAGCGACTTCTTCGGCGGTGCCCGGGGTGGTTCGCGTGGCGGCGCCGCGCGCGGCAGCGACCTGCGCTACACCCTCGAGCTGAACCTGGAAGAAGCCGTGCGCGGCACCACGGTCAATATCCGCGTGCCGACGCTGGTCAACTGCGAGCCGTGCGATGGCTCGGGCGCCAAGAAGGGCTCGACCCCGTCGACCTGCCCGACCTGCGGCGGCATCGGCCAGGTGCGCATGCAGCAAGGCTTCTTCTCGGTGCAGCAGACCTGCCCGCGCTGCCATGGCCAGGGCAAGATCATCACCGACCCGTGCTCGTCCTGCCATGGCGAAGGCCGTGTCGAAGAGTACAAGACCCTCTCGGTCAAGGTCCCGGCCGGTGTCGACACCGGCGACCGCATTCGCCTGTCTGGCGAAGGCGAGGCGGGCGCCCAGGGCGGTCCGACCGGCGATCTCTACGTGGTCATCAGCGTGCGTGAGCACGCGATCTTCCAGCGTGACGGCAAGCACCTGTTCTGCGAAGTGCCGATCAGCTACACCGACGCTGCCCTGGGCGGCGAGCTGGAAGTGCCGACCCTCGATGGCCGGGTCAAGCTGAAGATTCCCGAAGGTACCCAGACCGGCAAGCAGTTCCGCCTGCGTGGCAAGGGCGTGGCGCCTGTTCGCGGTGGCGGTGCCGGCGACCTGATGTGCCGTGTCGCGGTGGAAACCCCGGTAAACCTCAGCCGTCGTCAGCGCGAGCTGCTCGAAGAGTTTCGTGGTTCGCTCGAAGGCGACAGCTCCCACTCGCCCAAGGCCAATGGCTGGTTCGAAGGCGTGAAGCGCTTCTTCGGCGATTTGTAAAAGGAACGGCGTATGCGACGTATCGCGGTAATGGGCGCGGCAGGACGGATGGGCAAGATCCTGATCGAGGCCGTGCAGCAGGCTCCAGGCGCGGGCCTCACGGCAGCGATCGATCGTCCGGACAGCACCCTCGTGGGTGCCGATGCCGGCGAGCTGGCGGCACTGGGCCGGATCGGGGTCCCGCTGTCGGGCGACCTGGCCAAGGTGAGCGATGAGTTCGACGTGCTGATCGACTTCACCCACCCTTCGGTGACCTTGAAGAACCTGGCGTTCTGCCGCAAGGCAGGCAAGTCGATGATCATCGGCACCACCGGTTTCACTGCCGATGAAAAGCAGCTGCTGGCCGAGGCGGGCAAGGACATTCCGATCGTCTTCGCCGCCAACTTCAGCGTCGGCGTCAACCTGTCGCTCAAGCTGCTGGATACCGCGGCGCGGGTGCTGGGTGACGAGGTGGACATCGAGATCATCGAGGCCCACCACCGGCACAAGGTCGATGCGCCGTCGGGTACTGCGCTGCGCATGGGTGAGGTCATTGCCGACGCGCTGGGGCGCGACCTGCAGGAAGTGGCCGTGTACGGGCGCGAAGGGCAGACCGGCGCGCGTGACCGCCAGACCATCGGCTTTGCCACCGTGCGCGCCGGCGATGTGGTCGGTGATCACACCGTGCTGTTCGCCGCCGACGGCGAGCGCCTGGAGATCACCCACAAGGCATCCAGCCGGATGACCTTCGCCAAGGGCGCGGTGCGCGCGGCGTTGTGGCTCGATGGCCGTGCGCCTGGGCTGTATGACATGCAGGATGTGCTGGACCTGCGCTGAGCAGGTAGACCGGCGTCGGCCCCTTCGCTGGCTTGCCAGCGAAAGGTACACCCTGGTCTCCAAGGATTGTCGCAATCCTGTGTTTTAGAGGCACATATACGGTAGACCCAAAAACGGGTTTCCTGTAAGCTACAGCTTTAGTGTGTCCACTAAAAGCGCGCAGATTATTCAGCACATGAAAGCGGGGTGACGTTCATACGTCATTCCGCTTTTTTGCAACCTGCGATCGCCCCTTCAGGCTTGATTTACGGGAGGTCTTCTTGACTAAGCCAGCCATACTCGCCCTTGCCGATGGCAGCATTTTTCGCGGTGAAGCCATTGGAGCCGACGGTCAGACCGTTGGTGAGGTGGTGTTCAACACCGCAATGACCGGCTACCAGGAAATCCTGACCGACCCTTCCTATGCCCAGCAAATCGTTACCCTGACTTACCCGCACATCGGCAATACCGGCACCACCGCCGAAGACGCCGAGTCCGACCGCGTATGGTCGGCAGGCCTGGTGATCCGCGACCTGCCGCTGCTGGCCAGCAACTGGCGCAACACCCTGCCGCTGGACGAATACCTCAAGGCCAACAACGTCGTGGCGATCGCCGGTATCGATACCCGCCGCCTGACCCGCATCCTGCGTGAGAAGGGCGCGCAGAATGGCTGCATCATGGCCGGCGACAACATCAGCGAAGAGGCGGCGCTCGCCGCGGCGCGTGGCTTCCCCGGCCTCAAGGGCATGGACCTGGCCAAGGAAGTCAGCACCAAGAAGCCCTACGAGTGGCGCTCCACCGTCTGGAACCTGCAGTCCGACAGCCACCCGACCCTCGAGGCTGCCGATCTGCCGCACCATGTGGTCGCCTACGACTACGGCGTCAAGGTGAACATCCTGCGCATGCTGGTCGCCCGCGGCTGCCGCCTGACCGTGGTGCCTGCCCAGACCCCGGCCAGCGAAGTGCTGGCGCTCAATCCCGACGGCGTGTTCCTGTCCAACGGCCCTGGCGATCCGGAGCCATGCGACTACGCCATCAAGGCGATCAAGGACATCCTCGAGACCGAGATCCCGGTCTTCGGCATCTGCCTGGGCCACCAGCTGCTGGCCCTGGCCGCCGGTGCCAAGACCGTCAAGATGGGCCACGGCCACCACGGTGCCAACCACCCGGTGCAGGACATCGATTCGGGCGTGGTCATGATCACCAGCCAGAACCACGGCTTCGCCGTCGACGAGGCCACCCTGCCGAGCAACGTGCGCGCCATCCACAAGTCGCTGTTCGACGGCACCCTGCAGGGTATCGAGCTCACCGACAAGAGCGCGTTCAGCTTCCAGGGCCACCCTGAGGCGAGCCCGGGCCCGACCGACGTCGCGCCACTGTTCGATCGTTTCATCGATGCCATGGCCAAGCGCCGCTGAGCATCCTGCGACAAGGCCCCGGACCGGCACTGCCCGCGTCCGGATGCGCCTGACCAAGAATGTTCAAGACGGCTAGCCGACTGACCTGCGGATTTGAGTGACAACCCATGCCAAAACGTACAGACATCAAAAGCATCCTGATTCTTGGCGCTGGCCCGATCGTGATCGGCCAGGCCTGTGAATTCGACTACTCCGGCGCCCAGGCCTGCAAGGCCCTGCGCGAGGAAGGTTTCCGCGTCATCCTGGTGAACTCCAACCCGGCCACCATCATGACCGACCCGACCATGGCCGACGCCACCTACATCGAGCCGATCAAGTGGCAGACCGTGGCCAAGATCATCGAGAAGGAGCGCCCGGACGCGGTGCTGCCGACCATGGGTGGCCAGACCGCGCTGAACTGCGCCCTGGATCTGGAGCACCATGGCGTGCTGGAGAAGTTCGGTGTCGAGATGATCGGCGCCAACGCCGACACCATCGACAAGGCCGAAGACCGCTCGCGCTTCGACAAGGCGATGAAGGCCATTGGCCTGGAGTGCCCGCGTTCCGGTATCGCCCACTCCATGGAAGAAGCCAACGCGGTGCTCGAGCGCCTGGGCTTCCCTTGCATCATCCGTCCGTCCTTCACCATGGGCGGCACCGGCGGCGGCATCGCCTACAACCGTGAAGAGTTCGAAGAGATCTGCGCCCGCGGCCTGGACCTGTCGCCGACCAAGGAGCTGCTGATCGATGAATCGCTGATCGGCTGGAAGGAATACGAGATGGAGGTGGTCCGCGACAAGAAGGACAACTGCATCATCGTCTGCTCCATCGAGAACTTCGACCCGATG
>JAQZAY010000289.1 GCA_029239415.1 Pseudomonas sp.
GCGCAAGCGCGGCAAGATCCACGAGGAAGTCGAGAAGTTCTCGGTGGTCAAGACGCTGCAGGCGATCAAGGACGCCAACGTGGTGATCTTCGTCATGGATGCCCGCGAAGGCGTGGTCGACCATGACCTCAACCTGCTGGGCTTTGCCCTGGAAGCCGGCCGCGCCATCGTCATCGCCCTGAACAAGTGGGATGGCATGCAGCCCGGCGAGCGCGACTACGTGAAGACCGAGCTGGAACGCCGGTTGTTCTTCGTCGACTTCGCCGACATCCACTTCATTTCCGCGCTGCATGGCACGGGCGTCGGCAACCTGTACAAGTCGGTGCAGGCCTCGTTCAAGTCGGCGGTCACCCGCTGGCCGACCAACCGCCTGACGCAGATTCTCGAAGACGCGGTCAGCGAGCACCAGCCGCCGATGGTCAACGGTCGCCGCATCAAGCTGCGCTATGCCCACCTGGGCGGTGCCAACCCGCCGATCATCGTCATCCACGGCAACCAGGTCGAGAAGGTGCCGCGCTCGTACTCGCGCTACCTCGAAAACACCTACCGCCGCGTGCTCAAGCTGGTCGGCACGCCGATCCGCATCGAGTACAAGGGTAGCGACAACCCCTACGAGGGCAACAAGAACCAGCTCACCGACCGCCAGGTCAACAAGAAGCGCCGCTTGATGTCGCACCACAAGAAGGCCGAGAAGAAGCGCAAAGACAAGCGCTGATCCCGGATACCTGCCCGGACAGATCCAGCGTGCTGGTTCTATTCGGGCAGGATGTTTCAACCTGGCCTTTGCTTCCGCTATGCTCGGGTATCGACCCGGGCCGGAAAGAGGGCTGCATGATCACCAGCAAGTTGCCGAACGTCGGCACCACCATCTTCACCACCATGTCCCAGCTTGCCGCACAAACCGGCGCGCTGAACCTCTCCCAGGGGTTTCCCGACTTCAGTGGCCCCCAGCCTCTGCTCGAGGCAGTCGCCAGGCATGTGCTTGCCGGGCACAACCAGTATTGCCCTTCGACCGGCCTGCCAGCCTTGCGCCAGCAGGTGGCGGCAAAGATTGCCCGCAGCCATGGCGTGGCGATCGATGCCGATCACGAGGTCACCATTACCCCCGGGGCGACCGAGGCGATCTTCTGTGCCATCCAGACGGTGATCAACCCTGGCGACGAGGTGATCATCTTCGACCCTTGCTACGACAGCTACGAGCCCTCGGTCGAGCTGGCGGGCGGGCGCTGTGTGCATGTCCAGCTCAGTGACGGCAATTTCAGCATCGACTGGCAGCAGCTCGCCGATGCCATCGGCCCGCGCACCCGGATGATCGTCCTCAACTCGCCGCACAACCCCAGCGGTGCGCTGATCTCTCAGGATGACCTGGACACCTTGGCCAGGCTGATCGACGGGCATGACATCTACGTGCTCAGCGACGAAGTCTACGAGCACCTGGTGTTCGACGGGGCGCAGCACGCCAGCGTGCTGGCCCACGAGGCGCTGTATCCGCGGGCGTTCGTGGTCAGCTCGTTCGGCAAGACCTACCACGTCACCGGCTGGAAGACCGGCTACGTCGTGGCGCCGCCGGCATTGAGCGCGGAGCTTCGCAAGGTCCACCAGTACGTCAACTTCTGCGGGGTCACCCCGTTGCAGTACGCCCTGGCCGATTTCATGGCCGATCATCCTGAGCACGTCGAGCAGCTGCCAGCCTTCTACCAGGCCAAGCGCGACCTGTTCTGCGATTTGCTGCAGGCTTCGCGCCTGAGCTTTACCCGCGCCGCCGGTACCTATTTCCAGCTGGTCGATTATTCGCAGATTCGCCCCGACCTCAACGACGTCGACATGGCCCTGTGGCTGACCCGTGAACATGGCGTGGCGACGATCCCGGTGTCGGTGTTCTACCAGCGTCCCAAACCCGAGCAGCGCCTGGTGCGCCTGTGCTTTGCAAAACGTGAGGAGACGCTGCGCGAGGCAGCGGAAAAACTATGCGCGATCTGAGTGCACTGCCCGACCTGAACATCGCCCTGGTGCAGACCACACTGGCCTGGCAGGACCCACTGGCCAACTACGCGCGGTTCGAGGTGCTGCTTGAACAGGTCGGCAAGGTCGACCTGGTGGTCTTGCCCGAGATGTTCACCACCGGTTTTTCCATGGACTCGGAGAAACTGGCCGAACCCGAGAACGGCCCCACCTACAAGTGGCTCAAGGCCCAGGCGAGCAAGCTCGATGCGGTGGTGACCGGCAGTGTGATCGTCCAGGCCGCCGATGGCAGTCATCGTAACCGCCTGCTCTGGGCCAGGCCCGACGGCGAGATCCTGCATTACGACAAGCGCCACCTGTTTCGCATGGCCGGCGAGCACAAGCACTACACGCCTGGCGAGCGGCAGGTGCAGTTCGAGCTCAAGGGCTGGCGCATTCGTCCATTGATCTGCTACGACCTGCGTTTCCCGGTGTGGAGCCGCGACCCGCAGGATACCGACCTGCTGCTGTACACCGCCAACTGGCCTGGCGCACGGCGCCTGCACTGGAACCGCCTGCTGCCGGCGCGGGGCATCGAGAACCTGTGCTACGTGGCGGCGGTGAACCGGGTGGGGACGGACGGGAAGGGTTTCGCGTATTCGGGAGACAGCCAGGTGCTGGATTTCCAGGGGGAAACCATGCTCAGCGCAGGCGAGGCGGACGGCGTGTTCACCGTGACCCTGAGCGCGGCGGACCTGGCGGCCTACCGCACCCGCTTCCCGGCCAACCTGGATGCCGATACCTTCGACCTGCATTGAGCCAAGCTTTGCCAATGCCGGCCTCTTCGCTGGCAAGCCAGCTCCCACAGGTATGGCGCCGCCTTTGAGGACAGCACTGTACCTGTGGGAGCTGGCTTGCCAGCGAATCGAAAGGCCAATGCCAGGCTGGCTGATGTACTGGCAGGATCGGCCTCAGTACACATCCCGCCGGTAGCGGCCATCCTCGATCAACTGCTGCACGGTCTCGACACCCAGTACCTCGTTGAGCACCGCGTCCACCCCGGTCGCCATGCCTTGCTGGCTGCCGCAGACATACACGCAGGCGCCCTCGGCCACCCAGCGGAGCAGCTCGTGCGCCTGCTCGCGCAGCACATCCTGCACATACACCTTCTGCGCCTGGTCCCGCGAGAAGGCGAGGTCGAGCCGCGCCAGGTCGCCGCTTTCGCGCCACTGGAGCAGTTCATCGCCGCAATGCAGGTCGTGCGCCCGGCTACGCTCGCCAAACAGCAGCCAGTTGCGCTGTTCGCCGGCAATGATCCGCGCCTTGAGCAGGCTGCGCAGGCCGGCCAGGCCAGTGCCATTGCCGATCAGCACCATCGGCACCGACGCAGGCGGCAAGTGGAAGGCACTGTTGCGCCGCACGCGCAGGCCGACACTGCCCTCCAGGGGCAGGTATTCGGTCAGCCAGCCCGAGCCCAGGCCCAGGCTGCCATCGCAGGCTCGCTCCTGGCGCACGATCAGCTCGAGCACGCCGTCGCTGGCGATCGAGGCGATGGAGTATTCCCGGGGGCCGATCGGCGCCAGTGAATCGAGCAGCGCCTGGGCGTGCATGCCGACCAGATGCTCACGGCCAGTCGGCAGGTTGCGGCTCGCCAGGGCCTGGGCCAGGGTCTCTGTCAGGCCGGCGAGCTGTACTGGGCTGTCGGGGTCAAGCCCCAGGCCGGCCAGAAAGCTCGCCACCCGCTGTTGGCCATTGCGCGGCATGATCTCGACGAGGTCGCCTGCTTCCCAGCTGGCCGGCTGTTCGGGCCGCAGCCCCAGCAGGTAGACCGGCGCACCCTGGCTGCCAGGGTTGAGCAACCTGCGCTGGCACAAGCGCCAGTTGCCATGGCTCGGCGGCTGCCAGGCGGCGACCGGCTGAGTGCCGGTCAGTTGCGCCAGCTCCTGTTGCCACAGTTGCAGGGCAGCGGGGTCGGCGCTGTCGACCTCGACCGGGCTGAAGGCGCTGTTGGCGCCGCGCTCGGCCAGCCAGGCCTGCAGGCGACGTGCGAAGCCGCAGAAGTGCGGGTACTGACGATCGCCCAGGGCGAGCACCGCGTAATGAAGATTGTCGAGTGCCCAGGGCTGGCCCAGCACCTTGCGCTCGAAGCCCCGGGCGCTGTCCGGCGCTTCGCCGTCGCCGAAGGTGCTGACCACGAACAGCGCGCGTTGGGCCTGGCGCAGGTCGTTTTCCCCCAGCTCGGCAAGCGACCTGACCTGTACCGGCATGCCCGCGGCCTGCAGTTGCCCGGCGCTCTGCCATGCCAGTTGCTCGGCGAAACCGCTCTGGCTGGCAAAGCCGATCAGCCAGCTGTCGCCCTGGACGGGATTGCCGGACACCGTGCCACGGGCAGCGCGCACCTGGCGCTTCTTGCGGCGCCGGTCGAGATACAGCAGCCAGCCGGTGACGAAGAACAACGGCATGCTCAGGCTTGCCAGGGTCACGATGATGCGTCCGGGCAGGCCGAAGTAGCTGCCGGTATGCAGGGCGTACACACTGGCCAGCAATTGCGCCTTGAACGACTTGTCGTCGTACCGCTCGTGACGCTTCACCGCGCCGCTGGCAGGGTCGAGGGTCAAGGTGTTGAAGGCGCGCTCATGGTCGGCGTTGTCCATCAGGTAGAACAGCGTCGCGGGCTGGCCTCCCGCTGGCGGAAGCCTCAGGTTGTAGGTGGCAAGGCCGGGGCCTGCGGCGTTGCGCAGGCTGTTCCAGATGGCGTCGTAGTCGACCAGCAGCGGCGGGGCGTTCCTGTCTGCCTGGGGCGGACCGTGACGGCCACGGCCTTGGCCGCGTGTTTGCTGTTCGCCGGCAGGCGGCGCGTCGGCGAGCAGGCGGTTGAGGCCTTCAC
>JAQZAY010000018.1 GCA_029239415.1 Pseudomonas sp.
GGCACTCGCAGGATCAGCGTGACGTAGTTGGCGTGGAAGGCTTCGCGCAGGTTGGCCAGTGTGCGCGCCATCGGCTTGGGGTCGAGTGCGCCATCGTAGATATCGCCGACCAGGCGGTCATAGCCGGCAAGGTCCAGGCCCAGTTCGGCCAGTGCAGCCTGGTGCAGAACGCAATTTTCCACAGTCGTCTCCTTGCTCGGGTGAGGCCCGGGGGGCCTCCCTTATTGTTTTTATTGTTCCGGCTGGGGCCAGCGCCCCCTTGTCAGTGCAACGCTGGCCAGTCTCCGATCCGCACCTTGCCACGACAAGAGGCCCAGGGTGTTAAATTTTGTTTCAATGTACATCCCGGGCGGCAGGATTGTTCCTCAGGGTGTACTGGCCCTGGGGGGTGGGCGGCGGCACCGGTCGTGCGGGCACCAGTCGACGACCTCGGTTGAACCAGGCCGCCAGGGCCGGTAGCAGGAAGATGGCACCCAGCACGTTGACCAGGAACATGAACGACAGCAGCAACCCCATGTCGGCCTGGAACTTGAGCGGCGCGAAGGCCCAGGTCACCACGCCGATGGACATGGTCAGGGCGGTGAACACCGCCGCCGTGCCGCGCTGGCACATCGCCTGGTAGAAGGCTTCGCGCAGGTCGGCGCCATCTTCCATCTCGTGCTGGATGCGCTCGTACAGGTAGATGCCGTAGTCCACCCCGACCCCGACGCCCAGCGCCATCACCGGCAAGGTGGCGACCTTCAGGCCGATACCCAGCAGCGCCATCAGGGCGTTGCACAGGATGGCCACGATCGCCAGCGGCACCAGGATGCACAGCACCGCGCGGATCGAGCGGAAGGTGACCCAGCAGAACAGCGCCACCGAGCCGAACAAGGCGGCGAGCATGAACACCTCGGCGTGCTTGACCGCTTCGTTGGACGCCGCCATGACCCCGACGTTGCCGCCGGCCAGGTAGAAGGTCAGCTCAGGGGTCGCGACCTGTTCGATGATGCGCTGCGCCTCGCCTAGCACATGGCTGACGGTGGCACCTTCGTGGTCGGTGAGAAACACCAGGATCTGCATCTGCTGGCAGCCCTCGGTGACCAGGCCGTCATCCGGCATGTAGGCCCGCGCGCCTTGGCTCAGGCCGCGCGAGGAACCCGGAATGGCCGCCCAGCGCGGATTGCCTTCGTTGTTACCGGCGATCACCCGCTTGCCCATGCCGGCCACGCTCTGCACCGACTGCACGCCGCTGACCGCGCGCATGCGGAAATCGAACGCCTCGACCGAACGCATCACCGCAGGCGACAGGCAGCCCTCCTCGATCCCGTTGACCTCGACGAACACCGAAAGCACGTCCAGGCCGATGGAGTAGCTGCTCACGATTTTCTGGTTGTCCAGGTTGTAGCGCGAGTCGGCACGCAGTTCCGGCGCCCCCAGGCCGATATCACCAACGGCCAGGTCGCGGGACTTGTAGGCCCCGGCGGCCAGCAGCAGCAGGCTGATCGCGAAGACACTCAAGGCCGGTCCAGGCTCGGCCAGTGCCGACAGCCGCCACCACACGCGATGACGGGCGCCGCCGCGGCGCTGGCCGCGCTTGAGCACCGCGGGTTCCAGGCGCAGATAGGCGATGATCACCGGCAACATCAGCTTGTTGGTGGCGATCATCAGCATCACGCCGATGCAGGCGGTGACGCCGAGCTCGTGGACGATAGGGATGTCGATCAGCATGATCACGGCGAATCCCAAGGCGTTCATCAGCAGCGCCAGAGAGCCCGGGATGAAGATCTTGCAGAACGCCGCATGCGCGGCCTGCACCGAATCGCGCCCTGCCAGCACCTCCTGCTTCCAGGCATTGGTCATCTGTACTGCGTGGGATACGCCGATGGAGAAGATCAGGAACGGCACCAGGATCGACATCGGGTCGATGCCCAGCCCCAGCAAGGGCAACAGGCCAAGCAGCCACACCACCGGCAGCAAGGCGACCACCAGCGCCACCAGGGTCAGGCGCCAGGAGCGCGAGTACAGCCACAACAGCAGGCCGGTGATCAGGAACGCGATGACGAAGAAGCCGATCACCGTGGTCAGTCCCTCGACCACATCGCCCACCAGCTTGGCGAAGCCGACGATATTGATCTCGATCTGCTCGTTGCCGTAGCGCGCACGGATATCCTCCAGGCGCTGGGCGACCTCGGCGTAGTCGACCGGCTGGCCGGTCCTGGGGTCCAGGTCCTGCAGGTCGGCACGCACCATTGCCGATTTCAGGTCATTGGCCACCAGCGCGCCCACCTGGCCGGAAGCCGCGGCATTGCTGCGCACCTGGGCCAGGTCGCGGGCCGATCCGTCGAAGCGCGGCGGTACCACCACGTCGCCAAAGAACCCTTCTTCGGTGATCTCGATGTAGCGCACGTTGGCGGTGAACAACGACGTCACGCTGGCGCGGTTGACACCGGAGATGAAGAACACCTCATCGCTGACCTTGCGCAGCGTTTCCAGGAACTGCGCATTGTAGATATCGCCCTCGCCTTTCCACTGCACGCTGACCAGAAACCGGTTGGCCCCGGTGAAGTACTGGCTGAAGCGCAGGAAGTTGACCATGAATTCATGACGCACCGGGATCTGCTTGCTGAAGCCGGGATCCAGGCGGGTATGCGTGGCGCTGTAGGCGAGGCCCAGAGTGATCAGCACGAACAGCAGCAGCAGCGCCTTGCGCCATGCCATCAGACAGTCGGCGATGCATTCGACGCTGCGCGTCACCCGGCTTTTAGCTTGATTCATTGCCCGCCTCTCACTTGCTCAGGGCGGCAACGTTGCCACCCGAATCCTGGAATACACCACGTTCGCCACCGAGCAGCAGCCGCGAGCCCAGCATGATCACCGAGGTCAGCGTGCCGGCACCGGGCAGGCGGCTGACGCTCGCCAGTTCGCCCTTGCCGTTCAGCCGCACCAGCGACCCGCCGGCACCGACGATCAGTAGGCCACCCTGATTGGGCACGACCGCGTGCCCGTAGAGTGGTTGCTTGTTGCCCACCTCGAGCTGGCGCCAGCTGTCCCCGAAATCACGGCTGACAAAGACATGGCCGCGCATGCCATAGCTCACCCAGAGGCCGGCATCGAGCCGTACTACCCCAAACAGCGAGCCCTGGTAAAACGCTGGCAGCGTCTGCCAATGCTGGCCACCGTCATGGCTACGCAGCACCAGGCCCTGCTCCCCGACCAGCATCCGCTGGCCGTCCCTGTCTCCGTCCATACCGTTGAGGTGCGCGCTGTCCACCTCCAGCTCCAGGCTACGCCAGGACAGGCCTGCATCATCGGACTGGTAGAACTTGCCGAAGCTGCCGTAGGCCAGGACTCGCTCCCCGCCTGCCGACCACGCGCCCAGCAGCGGTTCCCCGAGACTGGCGTCATGGCGAACTTCCTGCCAACGGCCGCCCGCATCGTCCGAGCGCAGGATCCACCCATCGTGCCCCACGGCCAGCAGGCGCTGGTTGCCCAGATCGATCAACGCCGTCAGCGCAGCGTCCCGTTGAGGTTCCACAGCGGCGGAGCGCCAGCTCACCCCCTGATCGTCGCTGAGCAGAATGCTGCCCCGCTCACCCACCGCCACCACCCGGCTGCCCTGCTTGAGCAAGGCATTGACCTGCACCCGGTCAGGGCGAAGTGGCTCGTCGAGGGGCTGAGGGACAGAGCGAGGGGCAAAGGCGAAGCCAATGGTCACAGCCACCACCAGGCAGACTGCGTAACCCATCAGAGAGCGCATAGGCATGGCTCCGTGTCATGACGCAGGTAGACAACGACATTCATGCGGCCAATCCTCTTGTTATTTTCGGGGCCTGGACCCGATAGTCACGTTCAGACGCCTGGGGCACATCGTCCAAATGGGTTATGGGTCCTGGGTGCTTGTCCTGCACCCTTGACCCCACTCATTCACCCCTGATAGAGAATCACCAGATCATTGATCACCGAAGGCCTCTCCTGCCCCACCACATGCGTATGCAACTCCAGCACCACCTGGGTCCCCCGCCCCTGCAACTGGACCGACTTCACCCGTCCCCGCGCATGGATCCGTGCGCCCGCGGGCACCGGCGCCGGAAACCGCAGCCGGTCCGAGCCGTAGTTGATCTGGGTGGTGAACCCGGTGATCTCGAAACCCAACGCCAGCTTCATCCGCGATTGCAGCACCTGCACCAGCGCCCCGTGCGCAATGGTCCCGCCAAAGGGGCTCTGCAACCGGGCCTTCTGCGGATCGGTATGAATCCAGTAGTCATCACCGCTCAGTTGCGCGAAGGCGTCGATCAGCGCCTGGTCCACCAGCACACTGTTGCTCCACTCGCTGAAGTGCTCACTGACCAGCGACTGCAGCCCCTCGGGGTCATCCAGCGCAACCCGGCGGACTGCCGCTGGCGGTGCCTGCTCAACGGTGCTCGGTTGCGCCACCCCCGCCCCCTGGTCCTCGAACGCCGAGGCATCAGTGTCCTCGCCGGTATAGCGCAACAGTCGCGTGCCTTGCTCATCCACCTGGGCGAACACCGGCCTCAGGCGCATGCCGACATGCACCTGGTCCTCGGCCAGCCCGACCAGGTTGGTGTTGATCCGCACGCCTTCGTCCAGCTCGACCACCGCCAGCATCTGCGGCATCTCATCGGCAAAGTCAGGCAGGGTGGCGATACGCGTCACCGTGTAGCTGTACAACGTCGCGCCCCCGCGTACCTCGCGCCAGCTGAGGTCGTGGGCCAGGCAGGCCGGACAATGCCGGCGCGGATAGAAGATCCAGCCCTCGCAGGCATTGCATTGCTGGATCAGCAGTCGCCGGGCCTTCAGGCCTTCCCAGTACGGCGAGGAAATCTCGGTGGCCAGCGGCATGGGTTTGTTGTTGGACATGATCAGGCTCCCTGGAGAATCAATGCGCCCTGCTCGCTCATCACGCCGCCGGTACCGGAGACGTAGACGTTGTCGCAGCGCGCCAGCTGGCGTTCACCGGCGGCGCCGGCAATCTGGGTCACCGCCTCGATGACCTGCGACATGCCCCCGGCGGACCCGGCCTGGCCGAAGCTGAGCTGTCCGCCGTGGGTGTTCATCGGGAAATCACCGCGCCAGGTCAGGTCGTGCTCGCGCACGAAGGCCATGCCTTCGCCCTTGCCGCAGAAGCCGGCGTCCTCGAGGGTCAGCAAGGCAGTAATGGTGTAGCAGTCGTAGATCTGCGCCGCGTGCATGTCCGCAGGCCGCAGGCCGGCCATGCCGAAGGCGCGGCGCGAAGCCGGCCCGATCGGGGTATCCAGCATGTCCTTGGCGTAGGATGGCGACTTGAACGCAAGGTGCTCGCCAAACCCTGTGATGAACGCCGGGCGTTTGCGGGTACGCGCCGCTACCTCGCGGGAGGTCACGATCAGCGCTGCACCGCCCGCCACCGGCATGACGATCTCCAGCACATGCAGCGGGTCAGCCACGCGCTTGCTGGCCAGCACCTGCTCGATGCTCAGCGGCTGGCCGAAGAACATCGCCTGGTCATTGGCCTGGGCGTTGCTGCGCTGGTCCACGGCAATCTTGGCCATGGCCCTGGGGTCGTAGCCATGCTGGGCGGCATAACGCTGGGCGATCATCGCGTAGCCGGTGTTCTGGCCCATGTGCCCATACGGCAGATCGAACTCAGCCTCTGGCGCGCCATAGGCGGTACTGTGCCCCCCGAAACGCATGGCGCGCGCCATCCAGCTCGGGTCCTCGGCCGGCCCCAGCGGCGCCATGCGCGCCGGCAGCACGCAGAGCACCGCCTGGCACAGGCCCAGCTCGATCGCGGCCGCCGCGCGCCAGACCATGCCCACCGAGGTGCAGCCCCCAAGGTCGACCACCTCGGCGAAGTTGAGGGTCAGCCCCAGGTACTCGGCCGCCATGGCCGGCACGAACACCGAGGCCTCGTGGAACTGCGGGCCATTGATCACCAGGCCATCGAGGTCCGTGGCCTTGAGGCCTGCATCGCGCAACGCCTGGGCGGCCAGGTCGGCCACCTGTTCCAGGTGGAACATGCGCGGCGCGGTGGCGTATTTCTCAGGCTTGTACTGAGCACAGCCGACGATCGCGGCCTGTCCTTTGAGTCCCATGGTGCCTCCTTCAGAAGGTGTATTTCATCGAGAACGTGGCGTAGTCGCGGTCGGCCATCGGCCGTTTCAGCGGATCAGGCGAGCCCAGGTAGCCGACCACGGCGAAAGCCACCTCCAGGTTGCTCAGGTACTTGAACGTGGTACCGACGCTGTAGCGCCGGTCGCCCTGCATGCCGGCGATGCCGCCGGCCATGGGTGCCGACCCGCTGAACACGCTGGAGAAGCGCAGCGGCACCTCCAGATCCCAGCCTGGGAAAACTCCCGGATAACTGAACGAGGCGCCGAGGGTGTAGGCACTCGAGCTGCGGGTGCGCCAGGCTGAGCCGGTGTCGTAGGTGTACTCATCGGAATCTCCCACCAGCGGAGCGAGGGAAGGCAGCAGGTTCACGCCCTGCAGGTTGTCGGCCGCCGAGGCCGAGTCGACGCTGTCGGCGCGCACATGGATGACTTCGGCGGTCAGGGTGGTCTGGCTGGCCCAGGGCCGATCGCCGAGAATGCGCATCGCCGAGAGCTGCATCTGCTGGCCCTTGCCCCTCGCCGGGACCGGCCCCAGACCGGTATTGACCAGGACCGGCGCGCCATCGCGGTACGACCATTCGGCACCGATCTGGGTCTCGCCCAGCTTGGTCGACAGGCTCAGGCCGGTCAGCTTGATGTCCTCGAAGTACTGGATGCGGTAGCCATTGCTGGCAAAGGCGAACTGACCGTTGCCGACAGGCACCGGGTTGTAGCCCACCAGTGCTGTGGCCGGGTTCTTGTCGTGGTAGTTGACATGGAACAGCGACAGTTCGATGGCGGGAACCGGCCGATAGCGCAGCTGCACACCCCACTGGCCGCCGTCGCGTGGCTCGTCCGTCCCTCGGTAGGGCACGTTGCCGGTGGCGGTGCGGATGAACTCGCGGCCAGGGCCGACCACGTCGCTGCTGGACAGGTAGCTGCCCACCGGCGGCAGCTCGGTGCCTTTCCATTCGTACTGCACGTAGGCGCCAAAGGTGACCTGCGGGTTCAGGCGGTAGGAAGCGGAGAACTGCCCCACCGGCAGCAGGATCTCTTTCACTTCCACCCCCGGCTGCGCCGCCTTGACCGCATCGGATGGGTTCTGCACGCCGTTGACGCCGGGGTAGTAGAGGCTCTCGCCCCAGGACTCGATGTGCCGCCCGGCCTTGACGTCGAGCATGGTGTCGTTGTCGAAGCGCCAGCCCCCGAAGACATAGGCGTCCAGCAAGCGAGTGCGGCCCCCGCTGTAATAGCGGGTACGGCTGGTGAACTCGTCGTTGCTCCCAGCCTTGTTCACGGTACCGGGCGAGTCGTTGTCATTGTCCTGGTGGTAGACGTCGTCGTAGAAGGTACTGGCGCGCACCACTGCGCCGTAGTTGTCCTTGCGCAGGATCATCTCTCCCAGCGCGCCGACGCGGTGCGTGGTCAGGCTGCCCTCGTTGAAGTTGCGGTTGGCGTCATCGGCGTTGAGGGTCATCAGCCGGTCGCTGGGCTTGCCCAGCCGCATGCCCACCCCGTAGCTGGTGGTCACCGACCAGTCGAGGGTCGTTCCGTCGTCGAACTCGATGGTTTCACCTGCCCCTGCGGGCGCCGCTGCCAGCGCAATCGCCACGGCAAGCCCAGCGGCCTGGAACCCGTGGCCGCCGTGGCCAGTACTCTTATTGTTGTTCTTGTCGTTCACACTGACTCTCCTGATAGGCAACCGCCGGGTCGCCTGGACTGTTCACCACGACCGCTGCCGGATGCGCTCAGAACACTGCGTGCGGATCGGGGGCCGAGGCCTCCGTCGGGGCTTGCCGGTACCACAGCAGCCCCCCGCGCTCCTCGCGCACCAGGGCGCCTTCGGCCATGAGGTAGTTGGCATGCGCCAAGGTTTCGCCCAGGGCCATCAGTTCATCGAAGCTGCCTGACACCCTGGGAAACAGCAGCGCCATCAGGTCGAGTGCGCTGCGCGGCTCGACACAGTGGGCCAGCATCCGCGCCAGGTGGCCCTGGTGGTGGGCCTGCAACTGATCCAGGCGCCGATGCAGATTGAAGAACGGCCGCTCATGGGCCGGCAGGACCAGCACGGTGTCGGGCACCGCGCGCAGCTGCTCGATCGACGTCAGCCAGTCCCGCAGCGGGTCGGCCTCGGGTTCGGTGGGCTGGACGCCGACGGTCGAGGTGATCCGCGGCAGCACCTGGTCGCCGGAAATCAGCAGGCCATCGTCCGCGGCGTACAGGCAGGCGTGTTCGGGCGAGTGGCCGCTGCCGACCTGCACGGTCCAGGTGCGCGTACCGATCCGCAGCCGGCTGCCTTGGCGCAAGCGGCGGAATCCGGTGCACGGCAAGGGGCGAAAGTGGGTGTTCTGGATCGCGGCGTGCAGGGCGTCGATCCGTTCCTGGCCAAACCCTACCTTGCGATAGAAATCCACGAACGCCCAGGGCGCTTCCCCGCCGGGGGGGCGCACGTGAAGCCACTGGAATTCCCCTGCGGTCATGTACAGCGGGCAGCGAAAACGCTCGGTAAGCCAGGCCGCAAGCCCCGCGTGATCGCTGTGGAAATGCGTGCAGACCACCGCGAGCACGGGCTGGGCGGCGCACACCTGGGCGAGCACTCGCGTCCATGTCTCGCGGGTCTCGGGGGTGTTCATGCCGGTGTCCACCACCACCCACCCCGCCTCGTGGCGCAGCAGGTACAGGTTGATGTGGTCGAGGCGAAACGGCAGCGGCATGCGCAGCCACCACACGCCACTGGCGACTTCCAGCACCTCGCCGCCACCCGGCGGCTGCGGCCAGGGGTAGCGCAGGCCGTCGCGCAGCTCGCCTTCGGCACGGCAGGCCTGGAGGTCAGTCATGGCGTACACCCTCGCAGGGCTGCAGGCCCGCGCGCCGCAGTGCCTCCAGCGAGTACGGCAGGTAGGTCCGGGCCTGCTCGTCGCGCACGAACAGCGGGTCCTGGCAGGCCACCGGACAATAGCCCTGGCGCTGCAGGTCGACCTTGCGCAACTTGAAGGTGCTGGTCAGGTCGGCGGCGGCGCTGACCCGCACGAACACCGGCGCGGCATAGCGCGGCAGGCAACGTTCACTGAGGTCAAACAATGCCTGCGGGTCGAAGGCCACGCCTGCCTGCATCAGCACCGCAGCCATGCCTGCACGGCCTTCATGGCCAGGCACTTGTACACCGTAGATGTTGATCAGCTCGAGCCCCGGCAAGTCACCGAGGGCAGCGGCGACCTCCTGGGTCGAGACGTTCTCGCTTTTCCAGCGGAAGGTGTCGCCGATGCGGTCGACGAAGTAGCAGTAGCCCTCGGCGTCCTGGCGCAACAGGTCACCCGAGCTCCAGTAGGCATCCCCCGTACTCAGGACATTGCGGCGGATCTTGCCCTCGCTGGCCTCGGCCGAGGTGTAGCCTTCGAAGCGCCCGCCGCCGATGTCGGGATGATCGATGATCAGGCCCATCGCTTCGCCGACCTCGCCGACTTCGCAGAGCTGGTAGAACCCCTGCGCGTCGCGCGGGTGGCAGTCGTTCTCGACGTCGTAGCGCACCAGCCGCAGGTTGGTGCGGCTCCAGTCCGGAACCCGGCCACAGGAGCCGGGGTAGTTGTCGAGGTTGATGAGGTTGGTGTTGGCCTCGGTGGCTCCCCAGCCCTCGAAGATCTGCAGCGCTCCGAAGCGCTCGGTCCAGCGCTGCCAGGTCTCGTGGGTCAGCCCGGCGCCCAGCATGCAGCGCAGGCCGTGGTCGCGCTCCCCCGGGACCACCGGCTGGTTGAGCAAGTACCGGCAGATTTCACCGATGTACTGGAAAACGCTGACGCGGTGCTGGCGAACATCGTCCCAGAACGCCCGCACGCTGAACTTGCGCCGCACCACGATGCTGGCGCCAGCGCTCAGGGCGGTGGAGGTCACCGACGTGGCGGCGGCGCCGTGGTACAGCGGCAGGCAGCAATAGAACACATCCTCGTGCGTGGCGGGCAAGGTCACCTGCATGACGTCACCCGACGACATCCAGCGCATATGGCTGTAGCGGGCGGCCTTGGGCAACCCGGTGGTGCCGGAGGTGAAGATCAGCAGGGTCGTGTCCTGGGCCTGGACCGCGGCACGCAGGTCCCTGGGGAAGGCGCTGGCAGGCGCGCTTGCCAGGCGTGCCGCAAAGTGCCCGTCGACACCGCTTGGCAGCGCACCCGACCAGGGGTTCTGCGCATCGGGCAGCAACCAGAACGCCAGTGCCGGCAACGGCGCGGTGGCCTGCAGGTTGGCCAGGCATTCCTCGCCCACCACCACGCACTTGGCGCCAGTGGTCTGCAAGGCATGCAGCAGGGCCTTGCCGCTGACCTGGGTATTGATGAAGGCGACCACCACGCCGAGCTTCACCAGGCCGAACCAGGCGCAGAAGAATTCCAGGCGGTTTTCCAGCATCAAGGCGCAGACGTCTCCGGCGCGCAGGCCGTTGGCGTAGAACGTGTGGGCCATCTGGTTGGCCCGGGCATCGACCTGGGCATAGCTCAGGCACTGGTTGCCGTAGATCAGCAAAGGCCTGTCGGCATGCAGGCGCGCCTGCTCTTCGAGACGGTCGGCCAGGGTATAGGCGTCGCGCGGCTTGATCTTCGCGCTGGCGGCCGCGCGGCGGTCGAGCAGCGCCTGGGTCTGCTCGCGCGCGACCGGCACCCCGGCAAGCGCCGTCTGGGCTGGCTGCGCCACGTTCATGAGATCACCTCCAGCGTGCTCGAGCAGGCAGGGTAATCCGAATAGCCCTGGGCGCCGGGGGTATACAGCGTGTGCCGGTCGAAACGGGCCAGGGGCAGGCCCCGGCGAAGACGCTCGACCAGATCCGGGTTGGCGATGAAGTGCCGGGCGAACGAGACGGCATCACCCTGTCCTGCTTGCAGCGCGGCGCAGGCCGATGCGCCGTCGAAGCCGTCATTGAGGATCAGGCCGCCGGCGCCATGCTGACGCGCCAGGGCGAAGGCATCGAGCCCGGGGGTGGGCGAGCGCATGATGTGCTGATAGGCCAGGCCCATTGGTGCAACTGCGGCGCACAGGGCCGCGGCCGTCGCGGCAGGATCGGCATCCTCGATATCGTTGTACTGGTTGCCTGGGCACTGGCGGTAGCCGACCCGGCCAGCACCGATCGCGCCCGCCATCGACTCGAGCACCTCTCGGGCGAAACGCACACGGTTCTCTGTGCTGCCGCCGTAGTGGTCCTCGCGCAGGTTGCTGCCGGAGGCCATGAACTGCATGGGCAGGTAGCCACTTGTGCAATGCAGCTCGACGCCGTCGAAGCCTGCTTCCCGCGCGTTGACCGCGGCCTGGCGATACGCCTCGATCACCGCCGCTATGCCAGCCAGGGACAATGCCTGTGGCTCATCGGCGTCCACCATGCCGGCCACATCGGTGAACAGCTGGGTGCGTGCGCGCAGCGAGGACGGTGCCACGGTGGCGGCGGCCTCGGGCTTGTTGTAATGGCTGGCGACTCGACCGACATGCATCAGTTGCAGGACGATGCGTCCGCCTTCGCCGTGCACCGCCTCGGTGACGCGGCGCCAGGCGCTGATCTGCTGCGCACTGTAGATCGCTGGGGTGCGGCAATAACCAAGTCCCTCGGCGGACGGCGCGGTGCCTTCGGCGATGATCAGCCCGGCGCTGGCGCGCTGGCGGTAGTACTCGACCATCTCCGGCCCCGGCAGGCCGTCGCCCAGCGCGCGGCTACGGGTCATCGGCGCCATGACGATGCGGTTGGCGAGTTGCAGGTCGCCCAGGGCCAATGGCTCGAACAAGATGCTCATTTCAGCTCCTTCACTTCTTGGGATTTCCCGGGCATGCCAGAATCCGGCCGCTCGGCGACAGAACACCCGTGCTACCGGTGATGGGCAGATGATTGACGCCGGGCGCCGGGGAAACATCGTCCGTCGAGACTAGGTTTTGCGAGGCCGTTACCCGTGCCGCAGGATTGGTCTGAACGGACGATGAAAAATCACCGCGCCGGGCAGACGATCACGCCCACCAGAACAAGACCGGGAGTGACCCGCAGTGACGACTTCAAATCCAGTGACCTGGCGAACGCACTACGCACTGTTCGTGCTCGCCGCCATCTACGTCTTCAACTACATCGACCGCCAGTTGATGGCGATCCTGATCGAACCGGTGAAGCTCGAATTCGGCATCTCCGACACCGGTATCGGCTTGCTGTCGGGAGCCACCTTCGCGGTGTTCTACACCGTGTTCGGCTTCCCGCTCGGACGCTTGTCCGACCGCGTCGGGCGCAAGCCGGTGATCGCCTTCAGCTGCATCGCCTGGAGCCTGATGACCATGCTGTGCGGGCTGGCCGGCAGCTTCATGATGCTGGTGCTGGCGCGCATTGGCGTGGCGGTGGGCGAAGCCGGCGGCACGGCGCCGTCGGTGGCCATGGTGTCGGAGCTGTATCCGGCGCGGCGACGCTCCACTGCGCTGGCGGTGCTGATGCTCGGCTCGAGCCTGGGCGCGATCGTCGGCCTCGGCCTGGGCGGCTGGATTGCCCAGCACCATGGCTGGCGGCTGGCGTTCCTGCTGATCGGTGCGCCGGGGATTTTCCTCGGGCTGCTGCTGTTGTTCACCGTGCGCACGGCCAAGCCGACGGCCCAGCCGACACAGGTACAAGGGAGCGCGGCCGAGGAAGGCTGGTTCGCCACGCTGCTCGAGCTGCTGAAGACGCCGTCGTTCCTGTGGCTGGTGCTGACCGGCGGCACGGCGGCGATCGCCGGCTATGCCATCGGTACCTGGAGCCCGAGCTTCCTGATCCGCTCGCACGGGCTGAACGTCCAGCAAGCCGGTTTCCTGGTCGGCGTGGTCGGTGGTACCGGCGCCACCCTGGGGACCCTGGTGTGCGGCATCGTGACCGACCGGATGGCACGGCGCGATGCAGGCTGGCAGATCGGCGTGCCGCTGCTGGGCACGCTGGTCAGTATTCCTTTTGCCCTGGCCTATTTCCTGTGGCCGGCAGGCACCGCGCTGCAGGTAAGCGGCATCGCCGTGCCGCAGGCCTTCGTGTTCTACAGCGTGTTCGCCTTCTTCGGCGTGTGGTGGGCGACGCCCTGCCTGGGTGCCATCACCCACTTGTTCCCGGCCAACCGCCTGGCGCAGGCCACGGCGATCTTCGTGATGGCGATGACCTTGCTGGGCGTGGGCATCGGTCCGCTGCTGATCGGGCTGCTCAGCGACCTGTTCCTGCCGACCCTGGGCGCCGAATCGTTGCGCTATGCGCTGGCGGCGTCGATCTCGATGCTGGTGCTGGCGGCGGTCTTCCTGGGCCTGGCGTTGCCGGGGTATCGGCGGCAACTGGCGCAGCCGGGGGGTGTCGAAGCGGGGGCTGGCCAGACGGTGACCGCGGCCTAGGCTTTGCTTGCGGTATCGAATGCTCCTACGCAAACGCCCGGCCAATTGGCCGGGCGTTCTGTCTACAACACCGTCAACGCCCGATCGCCCTCGCTGCATCCGAGGTGTACATGTCCGGGGTGAACTTGGCTTCGTTGAGGATCGGCCCCTTCTTCGCTTCGTTGGTCATCCCGTAGCCGGTGTACTGCCCGGAGTTGAGGTCCATGAAGAATTGCGAACCGGCCTGCCAGGCACTCATGTCGGGGTGGTAGTAGTAGTTGACCAGCGCATGCTTCCACAACTGCCCGCGACTGTCGTAGTTGTCGGCCATCACCGCGTTCCAGGTGTCTTCATCGATGAACAGCACGCGCTTGCCGTACACGTGGCGGAACCCTTCCTTCAACTGGGCCTCGACCACCCAGACCCGACGCAGTTCGAACCGCAGGAACTCGGGGTTTGGATGGTTGGGTGTCAACAGCTCGGCATACTTGACCCCTGCCCCGTTGGCCTTGTACGCATTGGCCGGGCTGTAGATTTCCCGCTTGCCGATCAGCTTCCAGGTATAGCGCTCGGGCCCACCGTTGAACAGGCGGTCTTCATCGACGATCATCGTGCCGTTGGTGCCGATCATCGGCTGGTCATAACCATACCCTGGCAATTGGCGCACACGCCGGGTCGACGGGCTGTAGTTCCAGGCCTGGCGGGCGTCGGTGGCGAAGTTGTAGGGCTCATGGGCGATACTGATCACGCCGTTGTCGCGGGCCGGCTTGAGGGTGGTGTTGTAGCTCATCGCCTGGATCCTGTCCTCGGTCCTGGGCTCCTTGGTCGGCGAGTTGGCCTGCGACAGGTTGCGCGCATGGGCACGACCCCAGCCGATGCTGCCATTGGGCAGCACCGACGCCAGGTCGCTGATCTTCTCCTCGGTGTAGGCACGCGCTGGCAGCTGGTGGTTCCACAGCACCTCCATGCCGTTCTTGGGGATCGGGAACGGGACCTGGCCAAGCCCCTCGATACCCAGGCCGTCATTGACCCGCCTGGCATTGAGGGCGTTGGACTTGGCCCGCTCGCAGACATAGTCCGGGTAGCGGAAATCACGGTGCCCTGGATAGATGTTCATCTTGTAGGTGCTGGGGTATTTCTTCAGCAGGGACTTCTGGCCCTCGGTCAGGTGGGCCTCGTACTGCGCCATGTTCTGCGCGGTGATGACCAGGACAGGCTTCTCGGCCGCGTAGGGGTCGACCGGCTGGTCGCCGGAAAACTTCACGTGCTTCCAGCCCGGCACTTCGCCTAGGTACTTGCCGGTGTAGGGCGGGATGGTGCCGGCGGCATTGCCCGCCTGCTCGGCGCCGACACAGGTCAGCTCCTTGCCCAGCTTATCGGCCTCCTGTGGCGATACCTGGGCCGATGCATTGTCGACCAGTGCGGTATTGGCCACTAACGTCGCTGCGAGCACGACACCTGTTGTTGTTATTTTCATGTATTGCCTCCTTCGCTGACAAAGCTTTCGAGTGAGACTCATTCTTCGCGATCTGGCGGGGCATTCATCGTCCGGAAAGACTAAGAATCCATGGCTTCGACAACTTTTCGCAGCTGGGCCTTGAGCACCTTGCCGGTGGCGTTGCGGGGCAGCGCCCTGGTCTGCATGAACACCCGGGCCGGGACCTTGTAGCCTGCCAGGCGCTGGCCGATGAAGTCGCGAATGGCGGCTTCGTCGAGCCCAGGCTCAGCGCGTACCGCCAGTGCCACCACCTCGCCCAGCTGCAGGTCGGGGATGGCGAATGCTGCGGCTTCTTCGACGCCAGGCATCTCGCAGACACACGCCTCGACCTCCGCCGCCGACACTTTCTCGCCGCCGCGATTGATCAGGTCCTTGACCCGGCCGCTGATGTACAGGAAACCTTCCTCGTCGACATAGCCGGTGTCTCCGGTGTCGAGCCAGCCGTCACGCAACGCTTGTGCGCTCTCTTCAGGCAGGTTCCAGTACCCGGCCATCAGGGTCGGTGAGCGCAGCCAGATGACGCCAGGCTGCCCTGGAGGCAGCGCGCGGTCCGGGTGATCGCCGATGCGCAGATCAACGATCGGCAGGGGCCAGCCACAACTCGCGGGCTTGTAGACAAACTGGTCGCCGCCGATGGCCGCGCCAATGCCGTTGCTTTCCGTCAGGCCGTAGCCACTGCCGCCGATGGCATCGGGCTTGCGTTCGATCATGCCGGCGAGCAGCGTGCTCGACGATGCGCCGCCGCCCAGGCCGAGGCCGAAGAGACTGGTGGTGTCGGCCCCGCCGAAGCGCGGCGAGGCCAGCAGCTGCTGCATCATCACCGGCGCGCCGTTGAACTGGGTACAGCGCTCGTCGCGTATCAGGTCGAGCGCGCGCTCGACCTCCCACTTGTACATCAATACCAGGCGCCGGCCCGTGCGCAGGGCCAGCAGGAACTGCGCATGCAGGCCGCTGACATGAAACAACGGCACTGCCATCAAGGTCGTGGGAGGCAGGCCACTGTTGATCACCGCGCCAATGCGCTCGGGCGAGCTGAGTGCGCAGAACGCGCCCTGGAACTCCAGCGCGGTCAGCGCCTGGCAGATCGCCCGGTGGCTTGACACCACGCCTTTGGCTCGGCGGGTGGTGCCAGAGGTATAGAGGATCAAGGCCGCACTGTCCGGATTGGGCTGCAGCACCGGTACGGGCCGCCACTGGGCGGCCAACAGGTATTCGTAGCGGTGGCAGTACGCCGGCAGCGTTTGCCGGGAATCGGACCCCACGACGATGGTGGGCAGCTGCAAGGCGTCCAGATCCGCCAACAATACCTGCCTGCGGGTGTCGTCGCAGATCAACAGACGCGCCCCGCTGTCTTCCAGGCCATGGACCAGCTCATCGCGAAGTCCCCAGCTGTTGAGCGGCACGCACACCGCACCGCACCGCTGCACGGCGGCGAACGCCACCAGCCAGGCGGGCTGGTTACGCATCGCGATCGCTACGCGCTGGCCAGGCTTGAGGGCGAGCGTGTCGGACAGCTGCCAGGCCAGGCGGTCGACCTGTTCAAAGTATTGGCCAAAGGTCAGGCGTTGATCCTGCCACACCAGGAATTCTCGATCTCCATGCACGCGCCCTGCTTCAAGGGCACTGATCAGGTCGGGAGCGGTATGACGGAAATAGCGTGGGCCGCCCTCGACAGGCGTTTCCACTTCGAACGGTGAGCCTGGTGCGACCAGCTGCGCCCAGGCACTGTGCCAACGTTGCTCGGTCATGCTGTTCTCCTTTTGGTCAGGCGCAGGCCAAGGCCAGGTCGGCGTAGCGCTGACACTGGAAGTCGCGGTCACCCAGGCTCGCCTGAGCGACCCGGATACGCTTGAGGTACAGGCCGACATCGAGCTCGTCGGTGACGCCGATGCCGCCGTGCATCTGCACCGCCTCGTTGCCGACCTTGAGCGCGGTATCGCCGGCCTTCCACTTCGCCAGGCTGACCAGCCGCCCGCGCGATGACGCATCGAGATCGCCGTCGTCCAGTGCCGCAAGCGCCGCCATGACCGCGCTGCGGCTCAACGCCAGGTCCACATGCAACTGCGCGCAGCGGTGCTGCAGGGCCTGGAAGCTGCCGATCGGGGTATCGAACTGGACGCGGGTCTTGAGGTACTCGAGGGTGGTCTCGAACAGTTGCTCGGCAGCGCCCAGCAGCTCTGCGGCCAGGCACGCGCGGCCACGGTCCAGCGCAAGGTCCAGGCCGGCCCAACCCTGGCCTGGCTGGCCGAGCAGCGCGCCTGGCCCTACCCGCACCTGCTGCAGCTGCAAGCGCGCGCAATTGCGAGCGTCGATCAGCGGCAGCGCGCTGCAGGTGAGCCCTGGCGTATCGGCGGGCAGCAGGAACAAGCCGATGCCCTGCTCGTCGCCTGCCTGGCCCCAGACCCTGGCGGCCACCACATAGGCGTCAGCTCCCAGGCCATCGAACACCCAGTACTTGTCGCCCTGCAGGCAATAGCCATCGCCGTCGGCCTGGGCCAGCAGCGCCGTCGCGCGTGGGTCGTGCCGGGCGCCTTCGTCCAGCGCCAGTGCCAGGCGCCGCTCGCCAGTAATGGTCGGTTCCAGCCATTGCTGCTGTTGCTCGGTGCTGCCGCACAAGTGCAGCAGCGAGCCACTCACCACCACGCTGGACAGCAAGGGCGTGGCCGCGAGGTTGCGGCCGATCGCCTCGAACACCGGCCCCAGCCCCATGCAACCGAACTCCAGTCCGCCGAACTGCTCGGGAAACGGGATGGCGCTCCAGCCCAGCGCCACTGCATCGCGCCAGACGTCTGGATCGTAGCCCTGGATGCTGGCCTCGTCGCGCAGCCGACGCTGGGCAGCAACCGGGCTTCGGGCAGCGAGAAAGTCCCGGGCGCTGTCGGCCAGCAGACGTTGCTCGTCGCTATAGACCAGGTTCATGGCATCACTCCTTTCTTGGCATCGGGCAGGCCAAGCACGCGCTTGGCGATCACATTGAGCTGGACTTCCGAGGCGCCGCCGGAAATCGTCAGGGCGTAGCTGTTGAGCCAACTGCGGGTGATCGCCTGCTGAGGCTTGCTGAACGCGTCGCTCTCCCAGCCCATGCCAAAGCCACCCATGAGATCGAGCAGTACCTCGAACTTGTCGCGCTCCTGTTCGGTGTGCACCAGCTTCATGATTGCCATCAGGCCGCTGGTGTCTTCACCGGCCTGGGCTGTCTGGCCCATGCGTTGGACAGTGAGGCCGTAGCAGCGCTCGTTCATCGCGCAGGCGACGGCACGCGCGCGCAGCGCATGCTCGTCCTGATTTCGCGGCGCGGGCAGGTAGGTCTGCAGCAGGGCCAGCAGGTCGACATGCGATGGCAGGCTGATCTCGCCAAAGGTGGACATGGCCTTGCGCTCATGCTGAAGCAAGCGCTTGGCCAGGTTCCAGCCGCCATTGAGCGGCCCGATCAACTGGCGCTTGGGCACTTGCACGGCATCGAAGAACACTTGGCAGAAGGCCGACTTGCCACTGATCAGGTCGATCGGCACGGCCTTTATCCCGGGGCTGCGCATGTCCAGCACGATCAGGCTGATGCCCTCGTGCTTGGGCGCCGACGGATCGGTGCGTACCAGCGCATACATCCAGTCGGACTTGTCGCCGTAGGAGGTCCAGATCTTGCTGCCGTCGACAATGAAGTGATCACCGCCATCGCGCGCGCTCATCTTCAGGCTGGCAAGGTCGGAACCGGCATTGGGCTCGGAGAAGCCTTGGCACCAGCGCACCTCGCCGCGGGCCATCGGCGGCAGCAGGTCACGCTTCTGGTCCTCGCTGCCGAATTCGAGCAGGACCGGGCCGAGCATCCACACGCCCAGGTTGATCTGTGGCGGGCGACACTTCAGGCGGCGCATTTCCTCCACCAGCACCGCCGCCTGCTCGGCGCTCAACCCGGCGCCGCCATAGGCTTCGGGCCAGTCGGGGCAGAACCAGCGCTTGTCGCGCATGGCCTCGAACCAGCGCCGTGCATCGTCGCTTGGAAATTGTGGGTGTTGCGCGCCCCACACCACATCGCCCTCGCCCATGGCGGTGCGCATCGATGGCGGACAGTTGGCCTCAAGCCACGCCCGGGTGTCGTGCCTGAATTGCTCGATGGTGCTCATGATCATGTCCTCGGCCCGCCCCCGGGCCTGCCGGAGGGGTCCTGTTGTCGTTATGTCCGTGCGAGCAGGCCGCCTGGGCCCTAGCGTTGCGGCCGTGGCATGCCCAAACCGAACTGGGCAATCAGTTCGCGCTGTATTTCATTGGTGCCGCCGCCGAAGGTCGTGGTCACCGAAGCACGCACCTCGTACTCCAGCTCGCCCTGTAGAAAGGCTGCGGCAGAGCCGCTGCGCAATGCTCCGTTGGCGCCGACGATGGCGGCCAGCCGGCGCAGGATCTCGATGGCCGACTCCGAGCCATACACCTTGGTGGTCGAGGCCAGCGCCACGTCGATGCGCTCGCTTTCCAGGTCAGCGGCAATCCGGAAATTGATCAGGCGCATGGCTTCGAGACGCGTGTAGCACTCGGCCAGCGAGCTGCGCACCCAGGCCTTGTCGATCGCCCGGCGGCCCTGTTCGTCGCGGTTGCGCGCCCAGAGGTAGACGCGCCGGAACAGCCCCGCCACCTTGTCCGACCAGGACCCGAGGCCCAGGCGCTCGTGGTTGAGCTGCGCGGTGATCAGTTTCCAGCCGCCATTGAGCTCGCCCACCAGCATGTCCCGGGGTACGCGCACGTTGTCGTAGTAGGTGGCCGCGGTCGGGTTGCTGGTGGTCGGGATCAGCGTGCTGGAGAAGCCGGGCAGCTGCGTGTCGAGGATCAGGATCGACACGCCCTTGTGCCGCGCCAGGCCCGGGTCGGTGCGCGCGGCCAGCCAGATGTAGTCGGCCGACTCGGCGCCGGAGGTCCACAGCTTGTTGCCATTGACCACGAAGTGCCCGTCCTCTGGCCGCGCAGTGGTCTTGAGCATGGCCAGGTCACTGCCGGCGCCGGGTTCGGAATAGCCGATGGCGAACATGATCTCGCCACCGGCGATGCCCGGCAGGAAACGCTCCTTCTGCAGCGCGCTTCCATAGGCGATCAACGCCGGGCCCACGGTGCTGATGGTGACGAAGGGCAAGGGCGCGCCCGCGATATTGGCTTCCTCGAAGAAG
Source organism: Pseudomonas sp. (assembly GCA_029239415.1). The sequence goes on from JAQZAY010000018.1 coordinate 20,049, forward strand.
ATCAACTGCTCGGTCGCGGCGTAGCCCTGCCCGCCATGCTCTTTTGGCCAGCCTACCGCCAGCCAGCCATCGCGGCCCATCTGGCGGACGGTCTGGCGGAACAGCTCGCCGCCCTCCTGGCCGCGCAGTTGCTCACGCAGTTGCGGGGTCATCAGGGCCTGGAAGTAGTCGCGCACCTCGCGGCGCAGTGCGTGTTGCTCGGGCGTCAGATCGACGAACATGGAAGTCTCCCTAGGCTGCGCCAAGAATCAGGCCACTGGTGGGCACGCCCGTCCCGGCGGTCACCAGCACGTTGTGCACATCGTCGACCTGGTTGACGGCACTGCCACGCACCTGGCGGACCGCCTCGGCGACGCCGTTCATGCCATGGATATAGGCCTCGCCCAGTTGCCCGCCGTGGGTATTGATCGGCAGCTTGCCGCCGCGGGCGTGATGCCCGGCGCGGATGAATTCCTTGGCCTCGCCGCGTGGGACCAGGCCGAATTCCTCCAGCTGGGGCAACACGAACGGGGTGAAGTGGTCATAGATCACCGCAGTCTGCAGGTCGTCCGGGGCCAGGCCGGACTGGCGGTACAACTCGCGCGCGACCACGCCCATCTCTGGCAGGCCGGTGATGTCTTCACGATAGAACGAGGTCATGATCTGCTGGCCACTGGTGATGCCCTGCGAGCCGGCCTTGATGACTACGGGCTTGTTCGGCAAGTCACGGGCACGCTCGGCGGAGGTGATCACCATGGCGACCGCGCCATCGGATTCCTGGCAGCAGTCGAGCAGGTGCAGAGGTTCGCAGATCCAGCGCGAGGCCTGGTGCTCTTCAAGGGTGATCGGCTTGCCATGGAAGAACGCCGCCGGGTTGGTCGCGGCGAAGTCGCGCACCGCCACCGCCACCCGGCCAAAGTCTTCCGAGGTGGCGCCATAGGTGTGCATGTAGCGCTGGGCGAACATGCCGACCCAGGCGGCCGGGGTGTGGAAACCGTGCGGCATGTACCAGCCGTAGTTGACGTTCTCGAAGATCGGCGTTGACGCAAAGCCGTAGGTGCCCGTGCCGAAGCGGTACCAGGAGCGTTCGTTCATCGCCCGGTAGACCACGACCACCTTGGCCACGCCGGTGGCCACCGCCATGGCGGCGTGCATCACCGGGCCGCAGGCTGCGCCGCCGCCGTGGGGGACCTGGGAGAAGAACTTGACGTCCTTGCAGCCCAACAGCCTGGCGATCTCGTATTCGGGCACCTTGTCGACCGAATACGAGCTGAATCCTTCGACCTCGGACGGGTCGATCCCGGCATCCTTGAGGGCGCCAAGGGTGGCTTCGAGGGCCAGGCGCAGTTCGGTGCGCCCGGAGTTCTTGGAAAACTCGGTGGCGCCCAGGCCGACAATGGCGGCGCGTCCGCTAAACGATGAATCGGTCATCTTCACTCTCCGCCTGTCAAGGCAGGATCAGCGCGACCGTACCGGTCACGTGATTGCCCATGGAATTCTTGCCGCTGAGGGTCACCTCGACCGTGCTGGTGGCAGGGTCGTGGCGGGTCACGCTGGCGTTGAAGGTCATGCTGTCGCCGGGATAGTTGGGCGCGCCGAGCTTGATCTTCAGCGATACGAACTGCGCCAGTGGCCCGGCCCAGCCTTCGACGTAACGCTGCACCAGGCCATTGGTGGTGAGGATGTTCATGAAGATGTTCGGCGAGCCGAGCGCCTTGGCTGCCGCCAGGTCATGATGCCCGGGGAAGTAGTCACGGGTGGCGATCGCACCGCCGGCGATCAGGCCCACGGTGATCGGGATCACCAGCTCCGGCAGCGCGTCGCCGGGGCGTACGTCTTCAAAGCGCTTGGTGTTCTTCGAGGTCATATTTCCATCCCAGCTTGTCGTTGTCGCCCAGCCAGTCGCCGAGCCGTTCCAGGCATGCAGCCGATCCTCCCTGGGCAAGGCCCAGGGCACGGCTCCAGTAGAGATAACGATGGATCGGGTACGTCAGGTCGACGCCGATACCGCCGTGCACGTGCTGTGCGGTGTGACCGATGCGGTGCCCGGCTTCGCAGGCCAGGTAGGCGGTGGCCAGGGCTTGCGCAGCGGCCGGCTGGCCGGCGTCGAGCCGGTAGCACAGCTGCCAGAGCGTGCTGCGCAAGGCTTCGAGCGCGATGTGCGCATCCGCCATGGCCATCTGCACCGCCTGGAAGCTGCCGATCGGCCGGCCGAACTGTTCACGCTCGTTGACGTAGGCCACGGTGCGCCGGATGTGCGCCTCGCTGACGCCCAGCTGCAGCGCCGCGAGGGCTGCCTGCGCACGAGGCTCGAGCCAGTCCAGGGCAGCATCGGGCAGCATCTGCTCGGCGCTGATGGACACGCCAACGACTTCTACGTCGGCAACCGGCTCGCCATGGCTGAGTATCCCGGGTATACGCTCGATCCCGGCAGCGGCGAGATCGAGCAGGACGAGCCTGGGCTGGCCCTGGGCCTCGGCCAGCACCAGCGCCGCATGCGCCTGGAGGCCGAAGGCAAGCGCCGACACGCGGCCCGTCAGGCGCCAGCCGCCCTTGCAGGCCTCGGCCTGCAATGCTGTCCCGCAGGCACTGCTGCGAGCATCGATGCTCAAGCTCAGCATCTGCTCGGCTGCAGCAGCCCGGGCAGCACGTGCCACGCCATCACCCAGGGCGAAGCGCTCCAGGGTTGCCGCCGCCAGCTGGTGGCGCCACAGCGGCACCTGGGCCAGGGTGCGGCCCTGGGCCTGGAGCACCAGCATCAGCTCGGTCATGCCCAGGTCATTGCCACCGGCGCGCTCGGGAATGGCCAGGGCGTGCAGCCCGGTGTCCACGCACAGCTGCCAGAGCCCGCTCATCATGGGCTCGCCGCCCTGTTCCCACTGGCGCAGGCTGTCGTCGTCGCAATGGTCGCTGAACAGCCCGTCGGCCATCTCGGCGATGGCGCGCTGGTCATCGCTCAGTTTGAAGTCCATGGGGCCTCCGCGGCGACAGGCCGAAACAGCGGCAGCGTCTGTTGCTCATCGAAGGTCTGGAATTCCACCTGCAACGCCTGACCGATCCGCAGTTGCGCCGTGTCGACGCCAACCAGTCCAGCAATCAGCCGTGTCCCCTCCTCCAGTTCCACCAGCCCGATCGGATTGGGGTGCTCGAAGGGCGGCACCACCGGGTAGTGCATCACCACGAAGGAGTACAGGGTGCCGCGGCCACTGGCCTGCACCGTGTCCCACTCGAAGCTGTGGCAGTCGATGCACACCGGTGCCGGTGGATGGCGCAGGGTCGCGCAGGCCGTGCAGCGCTGGATCAGCAACTGCCCCTTTGCGCAGCCCTCCCAGAAGAAGCGCGTGTCGTCGCTGATGCCCGGCAGTGGCCGGGTGGCCTTGGCCATGGCCTCGGGCGCAGGTGCAGGCGCCTGGTGGTTGGCCGGACGGAACTTGAACACGCGGAACAACAGCTCGCCCACGGGCTCGTCGCCACCTGGCTTCTCGACGAAATGGCTCATCACCAGGGTGACGAAGAAGCCCGTGCCCAGGCCCGTGGTCTTTTCGTCGCCGACCGACTCAAGGCGTGTGGTGTAGTAGAGCTTTTCGCCCAGGCGCAAGGGCCGGGTGAAGCTCAGCTCGGAATTGACCGCCACCACCGAATGGTAGCCATGCTCCTCGAACAGCTTGAGGACCTCATAGGGGTTTTCGTCGGTCGAGCCTGGCGGATAGTTGTTGGCGTGGAAGCCCTCGAGGGTCCAGACCTGGAGCATCGCCGGCGGCGCGATCAGGCCCTCGTGGACACTGGCGAGTGCGGCGGCCGGATCGGTGTAGAGTGGGTTGTCCACGCCCATGATCTCGCACCACTGGCGGATCATCGGTGCGTTGACCTCATCCCAGGCATACACCCGCCCGTACTGGCGCCCCACCAGGGCACTTACCTTGGACAGCAATTGTGGATCTGCCACAGTCGTCTCCTGCAAAATGAGGGCAGCGCCGGACCGCGCGCCGCCGGATCGGTCAGGCCGGCTGCGCCTGGGCCGCGTCGAGAAAGGTCGGGCGTTCGCCGCCGCCGTGGAGCAGCAGGTTGCAGCCGCTGGCATAGGTGGCCATGGGCGAGGCGATGTACAGGCACGCATTGGCGATGTCGTCGGCCGCGGCCATGCGCCCGGCCGGAATGCCGGCGCTCACCGCGGCGATACCCGCCTCGCTGCCGTAGTGCAGGTGCGCCTGCTCGGTCAGCACCAGCCCCGGGCTGACCGCCACCACACGCACCTTCGGTGCCCATTCCACCGCCAGCGACTGCACCAGCGACAGCACGCCGGCCTTGGCCGCGCCATACGCCGCGGTACCCGGTGAGGCACGCAGTGCGCTGATGCTGCCGAT